>CAOJDP010000032.1 GCA_948433085.1 uncultured Caryophanales bacterium | reverse complement strand
TATTGCAAAACCATTTAATAGAGATCAAATCAAAGAAAAACTAGATAAAATATTTTAAAATTTATGAAAAAACATAAAAGAAAAATTTGCTAGAAACTACAATATTATAAAGAAAAAATTCATTTCATTTCCTATATAAAATAGTATGAACGATTGCACTTAGCTCCTCTTTAACACATACAATAAAATAATTACTTTATTCTATCTAAAAAAATTTTTGACTATTGACATACCCGTAAAAATAATTTATACTTGAAACAATGACATGGAAGAAGAAAAGTAACAGATAATTTATGTAAAAGCGAGTTAGATATGGTGGGAGCTAACAACATAAATATTTGTGAAGAACACTTTGGAGTTGCTTGTGTGAATTTTAGTAATGCAAGTCGGAATAGTGGACCGTTACCATCACTAAGGTTTGATAGAACCAAAAGAGACCATTAAGGTAATAAGGGTGGTACCGCGGATACAACAGTCATTCGTCCCTAGATTGAGGATGTAGTGACTGTTTTTTTGTAAAAGAAAGGATTGATTACATGCCAACAAAAGAACAACTAAAAGAATATGCAGGAAAACTCATGTTTGATATGAAAGAAGAGGAATATGATACACTGCAAAAAGAATTTGATGTTATTTTAAAACAAATGGAATTTATTGAAAAAATAGAAGGTATTGAGAAAGTAAAACCAATGACATTTCCAATAGAAATAGGCCATGCGCATTTTAGAAAAGATGAGCAGAAAAATACATTGGCAACAAATGATGCTTTAAAGAATGCTGCAATGGTTGAACAAAATCAAGTACGAGTACCAAAGGTGGTGGAAGAATGAATTACATGTGTAAAAATATAGATGAATTAAGAGCTATGTTAGATCGTAAGGCAGTAACGAGTGATTTGCTTTTTCAAGAAGCAATAGAACGAGCGAAACAATATCAAGAAGCTTATAATGCATTTGTAACAATTATAGAAGAAAAAAAAGAACAGGATGCGACAAGCATACTATCAGGGATTCCATACGCATTAAAGGACAATATTTCTACAAAAGGAATTCTAACAACTTCTTCTTCTAACATTTTAAAAAATTATATGCCAATTTATAATGCAACTGTTTATCAAAAATTGGAATCCGCTGGTGCTGTTTTAATGGGAAAAACAGTCTTGGATGAATTGGCAATGGGTGGAACTGGAACAACTGGTCATACTGGAATCGTTAAAAATCCATGGGATTCATCTAGACAAATTGGAGGATCAAGTGCAGGAAGTGCAGCTGCGGTTGCCTTAGGCATTGTACCTTTTGCAATTGGTTCTGATACAGGAGATTCGATTCGTAAACCTGCTGCTTTTGGAGGAATTGTTGGATATAAACCAACATATGGAAGAATATCACGTTATGGATTATTTGCCTTTGCTTCTTCTTTAGACCATGTAGGTTGCTTTGCACGTAATGTCAAAGATGTTGCTTATGTAATTAACATCATTAAAGGCGAAGACCCATATGATATGACATCGCTACCTGATGATAATAAAAACTATGTTGATACCTTAGAAAATGAAATCAAAGAGCGAAAATTATTCTATATCAAAGAAGCATTTGAAAACTATGAAACAAGTGAAGATCTGGAATTTAAAGAAACAATCAATCAATTTTTTAAAACAGTAGAAAAAGTAAAAGAATTAGGCTTTATAGTAGAAGAAGTATCTTTTCCAAAAGAACTATTGAGTGCAATTTATCCAACTTATATGGCAATTTCTTGTGCAGAAGCAACAAGTAACAATGCCAATTTAACAGGGATTCCTTTTGGTGTAAGAGGAGAAGGTAATAGTATTCATGATGTCATGATGGATGCGAGAACGAAAGGATTTAGTGAACTCATCAAAAGAAGATTTGTATTAGGAAGTTATATTCTCCAAAAAGAAAATCAAGAAAAATTATTCCATAATGCAAGACGAGTACGTCGTATGATTGTTGATAAAATGAACGAACTATTTGAACACTATGATGGAATGTTGATGCCTGCCAGTGGCGGAATCGCACCTATTTTTGGAGAAAAAACAGATCAATTATCAGATCGTTATTTGATTTTAGAAAATCATCTAGCAATTGCGAACTTTGGAGGCTTCCCAAGTATTACAATACCATCAGGATTTGTAAATGATATGCCAATTGCCGTTAACTTAACAGGAAGACAATTTGAAGATGATGTAGTTTTAAATATGGCTTATAAAATAGAAGAAATAACAGATTGTAAAGATCAAATAGCGAAGGGAGGTAAATAAATATGTATATACCTACGATTGGCTTAGAAATTCATTGTGAATTAAAAACCAATACTAAAAACTTTTCCAGTGCTAGCAATACATATTCTGATATTCCAAATAGTAATTTAGCAACTGTAGATTTAGGCTTCCCAGGTATTTTACCTGTAATTAATGAGAATGGAGTCAAACAATCTTTAAAAATGGCTTTAGCAATGCACTGTGAAATACCAGAGTATATGACATTTGAAAGAAAAAACTATTTTTATCCTGATTTACCAAAGGGTTACCAAATTACACAGTTTCACCATCCGGTTGGAATCAATGGATATGTGATGATACATGTAAATGGAGAGGATAAAAAAATTTTAATTCATGATACCCATTTAGAAGAAGATACAGCGTCTTTAGATCACTATGGGGACTATTCACTAATTGATTATAATCGTGCAGGCGTTCCCTTATTAGAAACGGTAACAGAGCCTTGTATGCATAGTGCAGAAGAAGCAATTGCTTTCTTAGAAGCATTAAGAAGTATTTTCTTATATTGTGGAACAAGTGAAGCGAGAACAGATAGAGGACAGATGCGTTGTGATGTCAATGTCTCTTTATCAACAACAGAAAATTGTCTCGGAACTAAGGTGGAAATCAAGAATGTAAATTCTTTCAATAACGTCAAAGATGCAATTGTATCTGAAATCAAAAGACAAACTGAAATTTTAGAAAATGGTGGAGTCGTTTTACAAGAAACAAGGCGTTATGATGAGAATCAGATGTGTACCCATTTAATGCGCTCAAAAGAAGATGCGATTGATTATAAATTTTTTACAGATCCTAATTTACCACCAATTTTACTAGAAAAAAAGTGGTTAGAGGAAATAAAAGCAGAAATACCTTCTTTGCAATATGAGCGAATTACAATGTATATGCTTGAATATGGTTTATCAAGATATGATGCAACGATTTTGGTTAAAGAAAAAGAAATGGCCGAATATTTTGAAGAGACTATAAAAGAAGGTGCAGATGCCAAAGCCGCTTCCAATTGGCTTACCAGTGTAATTTTAGGACATATGAATAAATATGAAATTCCCATTACAAAACTATTTTTAACCCCAAAAATGTTAGTAGAATTAATTGAACTTGTATCATCGGATAAAATTTCAAGCAAACAAGCAAAAGAAGTGTTATACCAATCTTTAGAAGAAGAAAAATCTCCTGTTACTTTAGTAAAAGAATTAGGAATTGAACAAATTGGTGGAAATGAAGAAATTTTAGCTGTTGTAAAAGAAGTATTTGCAGAAAATAGAGAAGCCAAAGCACAGTATCAAGCAGGAAGAACTAATATTGTTGATTTTTTAGTGGGACAAGTTATGAAGAAAACAAGAGGAAAAGCCAATCCTGCAACGACTAGAAAACTAGTACAAGAAGAAATTGTGAAAGGAGAATAATAATGATTGATATAAAAGATTTGTATCAAAATATTGCTGTTTATATGGAAAAGCAAGTGACACTTCAAGGGTGGATTCGAAATCAAAGAAAACAGAAAGATTTTGGATTTATTGATTTTTCAGATGGAACTTATTTTAAACATATACAATTGATATATGATAAAGATACCAAAGACTTTGACAAAATTGATAAATTACGCATTGGGTCTGCCATTACAGTAACAGGGAAAATTCAAAAATCTGTTGGAGCAGGGCAGGAATTTGAACTTGTAATTGATGATGTATTGTTAGAAGGGGATTGTCCTGAAGATTATCCTTTACAACCTAAACGACATACAAGAGAGTTTTTAAGAGAAATTGCTTATTTACGTCCTAGAACAAATTTATTTCAAGCTGTATTTCGAATTCGTAGTGTAGCTGCGCATGCAATTCATACTTATTTTCAAGAACATAATTATGTATATGTACATACACCCCTTATCACAACAACTGATTGTGAAGGAAGTGAACAGATGTTTAAAATCACATCTTTAAATATGAATCATATCCCTACTTTTGATGGACATATTGATACGAGTAAGGATTTGTTTGGAAAACAGGCCTATATTACGGGATCAGGACAGTTACATGGTGAAACTTTTGCGATGGCTTTTAAAAGAATCTATACTTTTGGACCAACTTTTAGAACCGAAAATTCTAATACGAAAACGCATGCGAATGAATTTTGGATGATTGAACCTGAAATTGCTTTTTGTAATTTAGAGGGATTGATGGATATTGAAGAAGAAATGTTAAAATACGTGGTGAACTATGTTTTAGATAAATGTTCAAATGAGATTACATTTTTTGATCAATTTGTAGAGAAGGGCTTAAAAGATAAATTAACGAAACTAGTAAACTCAGAATTTATGCGTATATCACATCATGATGTAATTGACATTTTGAAAAAGGCAAATGTACAATTTGAATTTACACCAAATTATGACGAAGATATTGCCAAAGAACACGAAAAATATATTACAGAATATTTTAATGGCCCTGTATTTATTACGAATTGGCCAAAAGATATCAAAGCATGGTATATGAAAACAAATAAGGATGGAAAAACTGTCGCAGCTGTTGATTTAGAAGTTCCAGGGGCTGGGGAGTTAATGGGAGGATCACAGCGTGAAGACGATTATCAAAAATTAATCAATCGTGCTAAGGAAATGAATGTGGATATAAATGCGGTGGATTGGTTTTGTAATTTAAGAAAATATGGCGGATGTTATCATGCAGGATTTGGAATGGGATTTGAACGTTTAATTATTTATTTAACAGGGGTGGAAAATATCAGAGATGTAATACCATATCCAAGAACGCCTAAAAATTGTGATTTTTAAGAAACGATAGTAATTTATCGTTTTTTTCTGTTATAATAGAAAAAATTACATATAATATAGTAGATAATACGAAAAAAAGGGTAAAAAATTGCAAAAAGGTATTGTCAAATGAAAAATTCTATTATATAATTAAGGAGTCTTAGTGAAGACGTAATGCCTAATTAGCTCAGTCGGTAGAGCACTCGGCTGTTAACCGATAGGTCGTAGGTTCGAGTCCTACATTAGGCGCCATTTGGCCAGTTGGTGAAGCGGCTTAACACACTGCCCTTTCACGGCAGCATTCACGAGTTCGAATCTCGTACTGGTCACCAGTATAGAAATAACCGTTGAAAATCAACGGTTTTTATTTTTCTAGGTACTATTTAGGTACTGTTTTTTTTATAAGTTATTTAACATATCTACTATTTCATTTTGTATAGTTGGAAACAAATGCATGTATGTAGTTTGCATAACTTGGATTGAATGCCCCATGCGATTACTCATCATTAAGAAAAATTTAGCAGTATCAGTTTGCCCTAATTTCACATATTCATTTATTAATAACGATACATGGCTATGTCTGAATTCGTGTATTGTAATTTCTTCTTTTTCAAGATTTGCTTTTTGAAAATAGAAATGCTTATAACGATCTATGGATGTTTGGGATAAAAATCTAGTATTACCAAAAACAAACCAATCATTGGAAAAATCTTTATAATGCATTATTTGATTTTTGTATTCTATAAGTATTTCTTTTAAAGTTTTGCTCATTTTGATTTTTCTATTAATATAATTTTTTGTCGTAGTAATTTTGTAATTATCATTTGATTTTATTGTTAAGGTTTTATTAATTATTATTTCATCATTGTTGAAATCAATATCTTTCCAAGTTAATGCTTGTGCTTCTCCTTTTCTAACTCCAGTGTAAAAGAGTGTTGTGAAAAAAGCTTTCCACAAGATTGAATCTACAACTTCTATAAATTGATTAAATTGTTCCAACGTGATATATCTTAATTTTGTATCAGATTCTATTATATCATCATTTCTTTTTTCAAATCTGCCTATAGTTTGAATAGGATTTTTTGGCAAACCATAATATTTTACTCCATAATTAAATATTCCGTTTAAAATATTATAAAATCCGTTTAAATATTTGATAGAATAGTCTTTTTTTTCTAATGTATCTTTCCATTCACGAACTTGCGATATTGTAATTTCATCAATATTAAATTTTTCAAAATAAGGTTTAATATGAAGATTATAATCTTTTTCATATGAATATCCTGTTGATTCTTTACGTATTTTATAAATATTATCTAGGTATTCTTTTGCTACTATTTTAAAAGGCTTATGCACAGGATTATCTCTTTTTAGAATAAATAATGCTTCTGCATCTTGTGCTTCCTTTTTAGTTAAGTATCGTTTTGATTTATAAGGCTTGCTATTTCCTTCGAAATCCTTTTTATATACTTTAAAGTACCATTGTCGACCGTCTTTGGTTTTTGTATGATCTTTATAAATTGCCATGTTTTATTCCTCCTCTTATTGCAAAATATTTAAAAATTTGCTACAATCAGAGTACACAAAAAGATTTCAAGATTGACGTCTAAAATTTATTTGTGTACGCATTATAGCGTTTGACCTTCTACCTGCCAGTAGGGGTCTTTTTTGTTATTTTAGTCTTATTGAATTAATAAGTTTTTTTGATTCATAATACCATCTAGTAAATTCATCAACTAAATATTGTTTTAAATTAGGATATTCTTCAGATAAAGTAATATTCATTTCTTCTGTGAAGTAATCAACAAGCCTATATACTAGTTTTATATCATTTATAGAAATGAGTTCCCATATTTCATCTCTAATATATATAAAATATTGAATATGGTTACATTTATCTTCCTCATTTTGAAATGCAGAATCAACTAGCTTGTCTACTTCATTTACGATATCAATTGTTGTATTTTTATTTTTTAGAGCACATTTTACAAATGATGATGTGATTGTTTCAACTATTATAAATAGTAAGGACTCTTGATAATTTATCTTTTTAAATTTTTCACATAAACAGCTGTATCTTGCAAAACCTAATTGATAAACTAATTTGATAAAATCATTTTCTGATAACTGTGTTTTAAATATAGTCAATATAAACCCCTCCAACAAAATAATATTAAATATACTATTTACATAAATTGGTAAAAAATGGTAATATATAGAGTGTTAGCTTAAAGCTAACTTGAGATGGACCTCTTTTCAACGCGCTCATCTCTTTTTTTGTTCTTGAATTTGCTCTAAAAGAAATTTAATATATTTATCTGCTTCGTCTTCATATTTTTTTACTTTAAATTGTAGTAGTTCTTTGTCTTGTTGACCTAAATGGCATAATTCAATATGAGATAGTTCATGCAAAATAGTTTTTTTCTTCATATAAGTAGATAATTCGTTATTGATAACTATTACATTAATATCTTTGTAATTAGTTACAAACCCGTCTACTAAAAAAGGTAAACTTTTATAAACAACTGTTGCGTTGTAATAATTTAGCAAATCTGACTGTGTTATTTGCTTACTTAATAAGTCGAATAGATTCATGAAATCCCACCTCCTATATTAAGTACACCATGAATACACTATTTTGTTAAAATTATTTGAATTATTTTTTATTCACTGTCTATTCACCGTCAAGTTGTTTGTCAATATCTTTTTTAATTGCGTTAATTACATTAAGTATAACTTGTTTATCTTCATCAGATAGTTCTTTCGTTTTGCTAAATAGTATGTTGTCTAATTCAGAATTGCTCTGTTCATTACTAGATAAATCTTTATTAAGTAAATCAGAAAGACTAACATTAAATATATCAGCAATTTTGATGGCATTATCAACAGTTGTTTCAATTTCGTTATTTTCTATTCGAGATACTGTTGAACGGTCTATTCCTATTTTATCTGCTAGATCCTGCTGTGATATTTTTTTTACTGAACGCAAATACTTTAAATTTTTATTTAAATATTCAGCCATTTAATCGCCTCCTAACACCCTAATTATAACATAAAAATTTTAAAAGACAACTTTTTTTGTGAAAAAATGCACATTCAGTATTGACAATGTGCAAATATGCACGTATAATTAGAAACAGATAGGAGGTATAAAATGCTTGAAGCAATTGGTAAAGAGTTAAAAATTGTACGCATTAGAAACAATATGAAAATAAATATAGTTGCTAATGACTTGAATTTAAACCAAGAAACCTTAAGAAGATATGAAAATAACGCTTCTGGATTATCAGTTGAACGATTAGAAGAATTATTGAATTATTATAAGGTAGATAAGCATATTTTTTTTAAAAATATATGTGATTATATGCACGATTCAATTCGAACACAAGAAGAATAGGAGAAATGAAATTATGAAAAAAGTAACATTGAAAGATTATAGTTTTGCAGAATGGTTTTTCTATCACTATGACAATTCTATCTTATTTAATGTATTACTGATTTTATTTCAAATCATTATTGGGGTAATCACATGTTACATTACAATTGCAATTATTAGATGATGAAACTAATTTTGCGGTCACAATAGATGTAACAATACCTACAATTATAGGACTGATAAACAATTTTAAAATCTTGAAAAGACGTTCTTTATTACGATTATAGTAATAATCATATCCAGTAACAGTTAATTCGATAAATCCATTACGATATGCAATTAAATTATTTTGAATAAGTAAAAGAATACTTTCATCTAATGCAGTTTTATTAGCAAATTGTGTTTCAAGAATTCGTTTGTTTAAACCTACTGGATGTTTATGAATAAATTTAAAGATTTGATTTGTTGTTCTGTTCAAAATAACACTCCTTTCTATAAGCCAATTATAGCATAGGAGAAAAAAGAAGAATAGGAGGAAGCAAATATGATTAAAGAATCAGAAGAAAGAATTTAAATGATCAATGATTTATGCGCCAAAAAAATATACAGGTGTCGATGTTGAAATTATGAAAATATTATTTTGATATGAATTAAAAAAGACTAGATAGTGTTAGTATCTAATCTTACTAAAAGAAAGTTGAAAAAGAAAATGGAAAAATTTTTATTAAATGTTTTAGCAAACATTTTAGGATTATTATTATTTTTGGTTATTAGATTTGTAATTAGAAAATTCTTTTTTAATAAAAGTAGCTAGATCAATAGTTATATAAAGACAAAATGAAAATGACACTAAAATAATCATATATTTAAAATTAAAATTTAAAGTAGCATTGGTGAGATATTTTATATGAACAATTATGTTATTTACATCAAAAAGATACACAAGTATCAATGCTAAATAATAGATAAAATAATGCCAAAAATCAGTAGGAATCGTTTTAATTATTTTTACTAATTGATTTATACCAAAAATAATTAAAGTTGAAACTAAAGTTGCTAAAACTTGAATCGAAAAATCTTGCATTTTAAAACACACTCCTTTCTGAAACTATTATAACAGAAAGAGTGCTATATGCAAAAAATGTTCAGACACTTAATGAAGATTAGAAGTAAAAAATTGCTAATAATATGTTCAATAAACGTGAATTCTTTATATTTCAAAAACCACTTCTTATACTTAAAAAATTCTAGTCTTCGCTAAGTGCCTGAACAAAAAAGACGTCAATCTTGAAAGGAGAATCTATATGAAAAAAACAGAAGAAATATTACAACAACAATATGTAACAGCAACAGATTTGATGATTATTATACCAAAGTTAAACTATAACAGAGCATTAATTTTTATAAATGAAATGCGAGAAGAAATGAAACAGAAAGGCTATTTTGTACCTAACAGCAAAACAAAAGTAGCACTTACAAAATTATTTAAAAAGAAATTTGGATTATAGAAAGGAGTGATATAAATGAAAGAAATACTACACAGTAAAATCATGATCGGATTCATTATATTCGTACTAGGTTTTACGTATTGGAACGCCAGTTTAGAACAAAAGAAAAATGACTCATCACAGTTTGCAAGCGAGACGAGTCAAAATGAAATTTTAAATAATTAAATTTCCCTTAGATAATAACAAAAAATTAGGGAAATGTCAAATTGAGAGAAAAGAGGTTGAAATATGTATGATGAAGAATTAGACCCTAAAACAGTACCATACGAACAATATTGTCGTATGAGAGATGAAAAAGATATAGAAATAGAAGAGTTGCAAAATAAGAATTTTGAATTAGAAGAAAAGGTATCAAATTATGAAGAATTAATTTCGCAATATAAAATTGCTATTGAATATCAAGAAAATCAATTACAAAAACTGAAGGAGATGTTGAAAGATGTTCAATCGTAAACGTATTAAGACACTTGAAGAAGAAATTGATAGTCAAGATAAACAATATAAATCATTACAAGCAAGGCTTTCAATGAAAGAAAAAGAATGCGAACTTATAAAAGAAGAAAAAGAACATTATAAAAAGAAAAATGATGACTACTTAGATACTATTAAGCAACAGCGAAGACAGATAAATGACTTAAGTCTACGGCTTGTGAACAAGGTGGAATCATGAATGAAATAAAAGAACAACTAAAAGTATTTCAAGATTTCAAGTTCTTTCCTGAAGATCATCATTATGAATTTAAAGGCAAACGAGTTGGAATATCAGTTACAAGGTTAATTGAGGATTATGCAAATGAGTTTGATAGTCAGAATATTTCAGCAATGGTTGCTAGTCGAGATGGTAAGACAGTTACAGAAGTTTTGAAAGAATGGGAATATAAAAATAAATTTGCTTGTTCTAAAGGATCTAATGGTCACAATTTCGCACAAGGTTTGTGGAGTGGGGAAGAATATGTTGAACAACCTTTTGATGATTCAGAGGCGTATATACAAACATTAGAAAAGATAAAGGGACAAGCTAGACAATTTTATGAAGATTACAAAGATACTTTAGAACATTTATATGACGAGTTCGTAGTCGGTAGCGAAGAATATGATGTAGCGAGTGCTGTTGATCATCTACTCATCAATAAACTCACAGGCGAACTTGTATTAGTTGATTATAAAACCAATAGCATACTTAAAGGTTACAACGATGATGGCAAGAACAAACGATATATCAAACCAATGAAAGTGCCTTTGCAACATATCGATGATGTAACGATAGAACACTATTACATCCAATTATCAATCTATAAGTACTTGTTAGAAAAGTACACCAATTTAAAAGTAGAGGAGATGTTCATAGTTTACTTTAGTGAGAACATCGACAACTACGAAATTATAGAAATACCTTATTTGAAAAAAGAGGTAGAACTAATTTTAGAAAATAGGAGAGTGAAAAATATGAATTCAATACCTGTATTAATTATAGGTGCTTCTGGAACTGGTAAAAGCAGAAGTTTTAAAAATTTACCAATTAGCGATGCAGCAATAATAAACGTAACTAATAAACCATTTCCATTTAAGGACAATGGATTAAAAAGAGTATGTATGACTGATTATAACGAAATAATTGCTTCAATAAAAAGTACAAAAAAGAAAATAATTGTTATTGATGATTGTGGCTACTTATTAACCTTTGAGGGATTTGAAAAGGCTACACAAAAAGGATATGACAAATTTACGATTGCAGCACAAAACTATTTCAAACTAATTGAAGCAGTTAGAACTTTAGATAATGAGAAAATCGTGTATATCATCATGCATGAAGATTTAGATGATGATAATAAAATCAAACCAAAAACAACAGGAAAAATGCTTAGTCAACAATTATGCATTGAGGGATTATTCACTATTGTACTAAGAAGTGCTTATAAAAATGGACAATATGGATTTGAAACCAAAACGGATGGTGTGACAGTTACTAAGACACCAGAAGAAATGTTTGAAGAAGAATTTATACCAAATGATTTAGCAGAAGTTGATAAAGCAATAAGAGAATATTATGGATTCGCACCATTAGGTGTTGAAATTAAAGAAGGAGAGGAAAAATAATATGTTAAAAAAACCAAATATATGGGATACCACAGAAGGTATCGAATACGGAGACTATGAACAATTAGAATTAGGGGGACATGAGGTAGTTATCAAGGCTGCTTACGAATACACAGGGCAATCTGGAAACACATCATTAAGAATTGATGTTGATATTGCAGGCAACGATAAACAAGCAGGATTCTATCAAAAACAGTTTGATAATAACCCATCAGTAGACAGAAAATGGTCCAATTCAGCTTGTAAATACATCTCACTAAAAGAAGATGAAAACTGTGTTGCTTTATTTAAAGGATTCACAACAGCAGTCGAAAATTCAAATCCAGGATATAAATGGAACTTTGATGAAAAGACTCTGATTGGAAAAAAATTGTGCGGCGTATTTGGATTAGAAGAATACACAAAACAAGATGGAACAATTGGAACTGTAGTTAAATTAACACAATTTAGAAGTTTAGATAAATTGAAAGATGTTAAGATTCCGAAAGTTAAATTAATTGATAACAGTTACATTGATTACGCAGATTATGAAGCATACGTTAATTCAAAAAAAGTGGATACAACTAATTCAAAAAATGAACAAATTGATAATGATAGTTTATTAGATTAGTAAAAAAAATAGTTCTTTGAAAATTCAATCATAATATAAACCTGTGATGTCAAACGAAGCACGAATTTAAAAAAAATTTTGAAAGGGGGTATTGACTACTGTCAGACACTATGATATATTTGTAGTGTCGGACGACAGTAGAAAAGGTGATATGAAAAAGGAAAGACCAAATAGACGTTTATTTAATGACGTTATGGAAACAAGAGTTACAACTAGACTTGATAAACAACATCTTAAAAAGATTGAACACGTGATGAAACAAAATAAATTTAATAGTATGTCTGAGGCTATTAGATTTATCATTCAAAATTATCAGATAAAATAAAAAAGTTAGAGAATGTGCTTAGTTTGGACGACAGACACATAATCTAACTAAATTTTGTGAACTACTTGAATAAGTAATTCCTTTATATTATAGCAATAAAAAGTTCATATAGTCAATAAAAATCTAACTATTGGTGAACGACATTATACAAGTAAGGAAACCTTTTTTCAAGTAGATTCAAATTAGAATTTATGTGGAAAGAGGTTTTTATTATGCACATTATGAATTTTAGAGAATTAAAAGAATTTGAGAAATTAAGTGATGAAGGCAAGGAATTTCTACTTGATTTGGAAAAATTATTAGAAAATAAGACATTGGAACAGCAAAAGATATTACTTGGCATGATTTTATTGAAGTTGAAGGAAGAGTACAAGGAGGAAGAAAAAGTGATGGTATGACAAAAGAAGAACTATTGAAAAAAGAAACATTTATAACTTTATTCTCTATTGATAACGAATTAGATCGTACAGAGAAAGAAAATGAATTTATACAAATAGCAAGAGATTTAAAATGTATGAGAGAATTCAATAATCTATTAAAAGTATGGAAAAAAGAAATGTCAAAAAAAGTAGTCATGGACAATGAAATAACAGCACCAAATATACCTATTTCAGGACTTGATGGTGGGAGTTTTAATTGTAATGAAAAGGGAATTATGAAAAAAGGAGAGATTATTTGTTCACACCTTTTAATTCCAACATATATTTATAGAAACAAAAAAACAGGAGAAGAAAAAGTACAATTATCTTTTTACAAAAAAAGAAAATGGTTTAATTGTATTGTGGATAAATATACAATTTCTAGTGCTTATAAAATTGTTTCACTAAGTAGAAGAGGTATTGAAATTACATCTGAAAACGCAAGAGGAATTGTTACATATTTAAGTGAAGTAATAAATATTAATGCAGATTTAATTCCATATGGAGATTCTGTTTCTGAATTAGGTTGGGATGATGATGATTTTATACCATATAATGGGGTAAGTGTATTAGATAGTGTTGATGATTTCAAACTAGTTTTTGAAAGTGTAAAATGTAACGGGAATTTTGATGATTGGTATAAATTAGTAAAAAAGTTAAGAGAAAACAAGTATATACAGATTATTATGGCTGTAACTTTTGCTAGTCCATTATTAGAGAAAATAAGTGTAATGCCTTATATAGTGAATTTATGGAGTTCAATGAGTGGCAGTGGAAAAACAGTTGCATGTATGGTAGCCATGAGTTCTTGGGGTTATCCAGCAAATGGCGGTTTACATTTTAGCACAAATAATACAAAAAACTTTTATATAAAAATGGCAGGTTTTTTAAAAAATATAACTTTATTCTGTGATGAGTTGCAAGTTATAAAGCATAGCAAGGAATTAAAATTAGACAACTTAGTAATGGAATTAAGTAATGGTAAAGAAAGAGGAAGATTGTCAGAAAATAGTGAGATTAAACAAGCAAAAATTTGGTACAACAATTTTCTATTTACAAATAATGATAAATTAGCAAAAGAGAATTCTGGAGAACAAACTTATAATCGAATAATTGATATCGAATGTAATGAAATTCTAATTAAAAATGGAAAGCAAGTAGTTGAAGTGATAAAGAAAAATTATGGTTTTGCAGGCAAAAAATACATTAATTATATTGTTGACATTGGTTTTGAAAAGATTAGTAAAAAAGTTGATGAGTATGCAAAACAATTATGTGATAACTATTTTGCAACAGAAAAACAGGCTTTATGTATTGCAACAATATTAGTTGCTAATAAGTTAAGTCAAGAATGTATTTTTCAAGGAGAAAGACAGCTTACTATTGATGATGTTAAAGACTTTGTAAATGATCGTGATGAAATTTTGACATGGAAAAAAGCATATCAATACATTATTGATGATTTTGCAGAAAATAAAAAATGTTTTGAAGAAGATAGTAACGGAAAATTTTGGGGAAGAACAATTATTGGTAGTGATAGTGAAGTATATGGATATGTTGTTCTTAAAAAGAATTTAGTTGAAGAATTAGAAAAAGGAAATTTTGAATTTGATAGTATAAAAAAAGACTGGTATAAAGTTGAAATAATTCAAAAAAATACACAAGGAAAGTTATGTCAACATACATCTGTATATGGGCAAAAAGGAACTTATGTAACATTATTTATAAAAGAAGAATATTTATCTAACCAATAATTCTAACTATTTTTCTACAAAAACTACCCTAAAAATCACAAGAAAGTCTTATAAAATAAGGAATTCTAACTTTCTAACCAAATTTAGTGTATACACAGGCTATATATATAGTGTTTATTATAAATAAAAAATGATTTATGTATATGTGTGTGCATTATTAAGTTAGATTGGTTAGAAAGGTTAGATATTATTCAAATTACTATTAAAAATAAAGAAAAAATAAAAAATTAAAATGTTAGATATAGGTTAGATTAGGTTAGATAAAATAAAATAGAAAGGAATATATGAACGATTTAGATATAGAAACAATTGATTGGGAATTTGAAAATAAAATGACTATTGATATAGCAGATTTAGAAGAAACTGTATTAAGTTGTTTAATTCAAAAACCTGAATTGATGAATGAATTATTTGTTACTGAAAAAGATTTTTATAAGTATCCAAAGATATTTACTTATATAAAAAAATTTTATGAAACATTTCATTGTCTTGATTTAGTTTTAATGACAAGTAAAACAGATTTTAAAGAACGAAATAAATTTGTAGATACTTTTTCAAAACTGTTTTTGTTTGGTTGTACGCCTGTTGTGTCAAACTTTAAATTATATCAAGAAATGTTATTAAAATATAATAAGCAATATGCTAGCAAATTAAAAAAAGAACAAATAAGAAAACAGATTTTACAATTAGCAATTGAATTACAAGAAGAAAAAATAACAGTGAAACAATATTTTGATGAAATACAAAAATTAGAAAAAGAATATGAGGTGGAAAAATGAAAAAAATACAAGAAATATTAGAAAAAGTATATAAAGAATTAGTAAGGAAGCCAAAAGATGATAATTCAAATTGATAGCCGAGAGAAAGGAAATAAAGAAATATTAGACTACTTCAATGAAGTAGAACAAAAATATATTGTTTCAAAAATGTATGCAGGAGATTATCAAGATGTAAATTCAGTTAAGGTATTGATTGATAAAAAAGATTCATTAGTTGAGATTGCAGGTAATTTATGCAGAGCACTAGAACACAATCGAATCAAGCGAGAAATTGCAAAAGCGTGCGACATCGGTTGTGAAAGATTTATATTCTTAATTGCAGATAACAAGATTGAAGATGTTTCACAAGTCAATGAATGGAAAGTTCCAACTAGAAGAGATGGAAGTCTTTACACGAAAGTAAGACCAGAAATTTTGCAGAAAATCATGGAAACTATGCAAGAAAAATATGGAGTAGAGTTTGTATTCTGCAAAAAGAAGGACATGGGAAAGAAGATTGTAGAGATTTTAGAGGAGATCTAACATGATATTGATATACGCAATATGTCCAATGATAGTGCTTTGTCTAGCACTAGAGAAAAACAAAGAATGCAAAGAACTAAAACAAAAACTAGCGATTCAACAAACAGAAAATAAATCACTAAGAAGAGTTTTATTTGAAAATGATTTAATTCCAGAGGAATTTTTGAAATAGAAAGGATGAAAGTAGAAGATGACTAAAGAAAAAGTATATGAACAATTATATAGTCTAATTGAAGATAGAAATAGTTTTATAACAGATAATTCTGCTTGTGAAATATTTAGAGAAGATATAGAGGCAATCGAAACAGTTATAAAGATGTGTGAAAATTTACAAGTTGAAAATGCAAAACTTAAAGAAGAAGTCCGAGCAGTGAATCGTGGTTTAAAAAAAGTAATCTCTAAACGTAAGAAATGGAAAGATAGATATTACAGAGAAAGACAAAAGGCAAAGGAATTAGAAAAGAGAAAATAAAATGAAATTAGAAGTTGGAATGTATGTAAGACATGAGCGTCAAGGTATTGGCAAAATAATGAGTAAATATGAAGAAAATGATAGAACATGGTTCGATGTGAATTTTAAATGCTATGAGGATGAATGCCATTGTGGAATATGTGAATAATCAATAGGGTTTAAAGCAAGTTGCAACGTAATAGATTTGATTGAAGTTGGAGATTATGTAAATGGGTTAGAAGTTATATCAACAGGTGAAACATATCCAGACGCTACATACACAAACAAGTATAAATATTTATTAACTACTTCATATAAAGAAGTAATTAAGAATGAAGATATCGAATCAGTTGTAACAAAAGAATATTTTGAACAAGGAAGTTATAAGATTGGAGGATAGTTATGAGTAAAATTAGAAAATATCAATTATTTAAATTATTAGAAACTTTCGAAAAATATGGTTGCAGGACTATTGAAGACATAAAAAATCTTTTGAATAAGGATTTGAAAAATGATACTGATATAGTGTTTATCTGGAAAGTTGGAAATCATGAGTAAACTAATATTTAAAATAAAACATTTATTGATTAGATTAAATTATAAAAGAAATGTTTTGTTAGGATATATTGAAAAAAATGGAGAGCCTAAAAAATGTTCCTATTGCAAATGTAAGAAATTAGAAACTTACGAAGTTTTTAGACATGATCAAGGTTTCGTTGAAGAATATTGGGTTAGATGTTCAAAGTGTAAGAAAAAAGTTGGAGTTTGGGCATATGGCTCTTGGTATTAGTAAAGGAGTAATACGATAATGAGTAAACTAATATTTAATCCAGAAAAGGATATAAAAGAGTTAGAGAAGTATGGTTGGGAATTAGATACATTAAATTGTCTAACATCATGCGAGCAATGTAAAATTGAAAATTGCAGAATAAAATCTGAACAACAATACTACAAAAGCATATGTGATATTCTTCATTATACTTTAATTTATGTAAGCAATGCGCATCCAGAAGTTTATGGAATATTTGATGAATATAAAACCATCGATAGTGATAATCCTTATTACAAATATATTCAACAAGCCTGTGAAGAAGAAATAAAAGCCAATTTGATAATTGATGAGGAGGAATTGAATGAAATTAACAGAACAACAAATAATTGAAATTTATAAAGAAATAGAGTATTCAAGAGACTGGTTTGATACACACAAATATCAATACAGAGTTGGACAAGGTTTTGATCCATTTATTGGTGAGTATTTTCTAACAGATTTATATTATGATGAATCGAAACATGATACAGAAATTTGGTTAGTAAAAGGAAGTAAGCCTAAATATGACAGTAGAAGAAAACAAAAATTAAGTCTTGAACCTGTCGCATTTATTACTTACAATCGACAATTTGGAACTGTAAACGGTTATTGGCAATTGTTGTTAAATGAATAGAGGTGTAATCATGACAAAAGATTTTCAAAAGTTAAATTTTAAATATGAATTAAAAGACAACGAAGATAATACCCAAAATTTATTTAGAAAAAATTATCAAGGTTCAGTATTGATTAATGAAATGAATTTCGGAAATATTTGCGATATTGTCGAAGAAAGCAGATTTAGAGAGAATTTTATTAAGTATTTAGAAAATACAATAAAAGAAAATGAGAAGTTTGATAGAAAAAATAATTGTGAATGGCAAGGCTATAACTTTTATCAAGAGGTTTTAGAAAGGTTAAAAAGTGGGAAGTATGAGTGAAAATTTAAGTAAAGAATTATCAAGATTACAATTATTAAATGCTAGATATAAAAACAAATTAAGAATGTGCCCTTTAGAAATTAAAAAAGAAGAAATGAGAGCATTTATTATATTCGATTATATTAAACAATTACAACAAGAAAATCAACAACTAAAATCACAATTAGAAGATACAAAAAAGGAATGCTTAAATCAAAGGAAAACTTTTCATGAAAAATTAGGTGTAGCAGAAAAAATTGCTCAAAAATATCAAGACAGATATTATAATGAACAACTAAATTTTAAAAAACAACTCAAACAAAGAGATGATGTGATTGATAAAGCAAAAAAATTTGTTAAAGAATTTCAAGAAAGTTTTGATTGTTACGACGATGTTTATAAAGATATGAATATATTATTATCAATTTTAAACAAAAGAGGTGGTACTGATGAATAGTTCTTGGATATTAGAAAGTCAAAACGAAACTATACATGATTTAAGATATGAAAATGATGAATTGAGTAATGCAAATAAAAGACTAACTGATTTACTAATCTATGCACTCTTGCCTAAAAGAATCTACAATCATGAATTGGATATGAATACTATGAGCAAGTTTATAGATATAGTCTCAAACAATTTACAATATGATACACATACAATTCGCGAAAAGTTAGTTGAGTGTTGGGATAGTATTGGGAAAGAAAAACAAACCACTATATTTAATGTTTTAGAAGAGGAGAACAAATGAACAATAAAGAATTATATATTGAAAAATACTTAAAAGACAGTCTGCATAATTTAATTGCAATGAGTGTAGATGAAGAAATAAATAAAAAAGTTAAAGAGTTTGAAAACCAACTTATAGATAAAAGAAATCAATATATTTCTGAAATTATAAAAGGTATTCAAATATTACATCAACAAGAGCCTACACTAAATTGCATGAATTACAAAATTATATTTGAAAATATACAAAGAATTGAGTGCAAACAATAATGCTAACATTACCAATCAAGAAAAAATGGTTTGATATGATTAAATCGGGCGAAAAATTGGAAGAATATCGAGAGATAAAACCTTACTATGATAGTCGATTCAAAGATATTGGACCAGAATGGATGTATCACATAATTTTACGCAATGGTTATAGCAAGAATAGTCCAGCTATAAAATGTAATTGCATTGTTTATAAACGTTGTGGAAATCCCGAATGGGGAGCAGAAAAGGACAAGCTATATTATGTTTTGAAAATTTTAAGTGTAGAGGAAGTGAAAAATTGAAAAGAATATGGCAAACAATAAAGTTAAAAAAATATAAAACATTTATTGATGAACTTCAATTAACTAATAGTAGTAGCAATGAATTTATTATATGTTTTGATGATGGGAAATGGTTTCGATGTATATCTAAAGAAGAATTAAGAAGTCATTTAGAAAGAGAACATATTAGAGGTATTAGATTCATATTTGATATGACAGATAGAATTACCCTAGAAAGAGATATTTTGATAAACATTGAGGAAGTGGAAAAATGATAAAAATAATATCTAAAAAACAATATAAAGAACTTGTTGACTATAAGATTAAATATCAAGAAATTACAGGGCAACGTTGGTTTATTGTAACAGGTGGTAGATCATTACAATCAAGATTAATGCAGCTATCTAAAGAATCGCTTATAAATTTAATTATGGAAATGAGAAAAGATATTAGAAGTATCAATAAGAAGTTAAAAAAACAGTTTAAATGCAGAGTGGAGAAAGTAGAGGATGATAAATGACAAATGAAACAAATAATATTAGACCTGTTCGATAACTAATTTAATTCATAGTTATAAAGGCCACATATTA
>CAOJDP010000031.1 GCA_948433085.1 uncultured Caryophanales bacterium | reverse complement strand
AAAACAAAAAAGATATGACTATTATTTTCAATCATATCTTAAGTTAATAACATTGATATTTTAATCCTTTTTATTCATTTTTATTCATTTTCTTCGGTTTCTCCTTTTGTAGTTTTTTTACAACTATTTATTGTTTCTTCATCCATTGTATAAGTATATCGCTTCCCTTGTTTTTGAATTGTAATAATTGGGTCTGGGTTAAAGTATTCTTTTGTATTTGGATTGATTACTTTCAATCTATTTTCTTCCTCGACTGCATTTTTATCTCCTTGCATATATCCTTCTTGAATCAATTGCGAAAGTTTAATTTTCACTTTTTCTTCGCCTTCAGGAAGTTGTAGCATGTGGTCAATTCCCCAATTTTTTGCGGCTGAAATCATGTAGGATATTTGCGTTTGACATAAATCTTTCTTATATTTATTCAATGAATCTGTAATGGCAGGAATTGTAATTAAACAAATAAGCGCCAGTACTATGATTACTCCAAGTAACTCGACTAGTGTAAATCCTTTCCTCATACTATCACCTCGTATATTATACTATTTATTTTATCATGCATAATTTTACAAAACAATAGTTTTTCTAAAATTTTACATTGCCTTTTCAATTAAAAATAGGCATTATGATGTTTTGGGATGAATGATTAAAATACTTTTATAATCAAAGTTTAAAGAATCTATTACTTTTCTAAAATCTTGATAATTTAAAGTTTGATATTGATCATATATATCATTTCTTACACGTTTGTATTTTACAAAATCACTCACCAATCGATTATTCAAACGATCTATATGATCACTCATAAAAACACAGGAACTTAAGATTGTTTTCTTTTTTCTGATAAATTCTGCTTCCATTGTTTTTTTATTTTTAAGTTCTTGATCCACGCGTTCAATTAATTCATCTTTTTTTTCTGTATCATTTTCTATGCTAATTAAAAGATGTGTCTGGATATCTGCAAAGTCAAAATAAATATCGTCTGTTACTATTTCTTCTTTTTTCAGTTCTTCTAAAAATTGTGATGTATTTCCTAATTTTAAATCTAAATAAATAGAAACATACAATGGAATTAATGTTTTATCTACATCTTGGATATTTGTAATATTGACTTTGTAGTTCATAAAGACTTTTGGAATTGTGATATTCATTTCTATTTCTTCTAATTCTTTTGCTACTGCGTCTGGTTCTTGATATTCCTTAACTGTAATTGGTTCTATTTTAGAAAATTGTTTTTTCTTTTGGTTATTTTTTATAAGTTCTATCATTTTTTCGGGGTCTACATTCCCTGTGATTACGAGTGCCATGTTAGAAGGATGATAAAAAGTTTCATAGCAAGTATACAAATCCTCTTTGGTAATCGATTCTACACTCTCTTTTGTTCCACCTGTTGCAATACGCAGTGGATGTACTTGTAATAAATTAAAATTACTTTTTTCAAACCCAACACGATAAGGTTGATCCATATACATTTCAAGTTCTTGTACAATAATACCTTTTTCTTTTTCAACATTTTCTTTTGTAAAATAAGGCTCTTGTACAAAATCTAATAGGAAATTTAAATTCTTTTCAAATTTGTCTGTTCCAGCAAACCAGTAATTTGTTTGCCAAGGATTTGTAGACGCATTGCATTCACTTCCGCTTTCATCATAGAATGAAAAAGGATCAACACCATCTTTCTGTTCAAATAGTTTATGTTCTAAAAAATGGGCAATTCCATCTGGAACATGTATCATTTCTGTCTTTCCTTTTGGAATAAATTCACTTTCATTGGAACCATATCTCGTCACGAATGTAGCACGCGCATTATTACAGTTTTTTTTCGGAATAATATACACTTGTAAGCCATTATCTAAAGTTTCTTCATAAATGGTTAAATCTAAATGATTAAACGGTTTCTTTTTCATTTTTTTCACCCTCCAATAGAAATACTGTATCCACATGCACTTTTTTGGCCACTTCTATAATCATTTGTTTTGTTACCTTTTTAATATTTGCTAGTTTTTCTTCTAACAAATCATTTCCAATATATTCGTGTACTAGATAAACATTAGAAAGTAATGATGGGGAGTCTTCTACTTCTTTACAACCATTGATGAAGGTTGCACAAGCTTTTTCAATCATTTCTTCTGAAAAATCTCCTTCTTCCATACTTTTGATTTGTTCCTTTATTAAAGAAAGCGTTTTTTGAAATGTTTTTGCACTGATTCCTGCTGTAATTACGAGCGTATGATACAAATAATTATAGGATGAAGATACAAAATAGCATAGAGAATTCTTTTCACGCACTGTTTGAAATAATTTAGAATCCCCTCCTCCACCTAAAATATAGGAATAAACATTCATCACATACTGTCTTTCAAATGGTGTCAGTTCATCTACTTTACATCCAATTACTAGTTGGCTTTGTGTAATATCCATTTTCTCTCGAATCACTTGTTCTTCTTCTTTTATATCTGCATAAGTTAGAATATGATCAGCGCTTGCAGAACGTTTTATAGGCTCTACAATATGTTGTTTTAGGTATTCGCGAATTTGGCTATTATCTATATCACCAATTACAAATATGTCAATCATTGAATCTTGAATGAGATGTTGATAATAAGCATACAAGTTTTCCCTCGTTATTTTTTCCAAATCCTCTAAGTATCCTGATGGATGTAAAGAAATTTTTGCATTGGGTGCCATTGTTTCATACATACGTAATAAACTATATCTTCTTGGATTATCTTTTGTACTTTCGATATCTTCTTTTAATCCTCTTTTTATAATTTCAAAAGAGGTTTCATCAAATTTGCCATTCACTACATTTGGTTGATACAATAAGTTCAGAAAAAAAGATAATGATTTTTCATTCATTCCTTCTTCTGTATATTTTTCATTTAAAAAACTACTTTTAAATGAAAGAATACTATATTTCCCTGAACGAATGTTAGTTCCCTGTGCTGAAATATTATATAAGTCTTCTGTTGCGATAGACAAAGAACGATTGGTTGGGTAGTCTTTACTTGTAGATAGTAACATATCCACTAAGAAATTACGAATTGTAATTTCTTCTTTTTTCAGTTCATTTTTATAGTTTACAATTACTTGAATTGTTTTAAAACGGTCTGTTTGAATTGTGTGCAAATTGTAATTCCCTTGGTTATATTTTTGATACTTCACCCTTATCACCTCTTGTTTAGTATATGGACATTTTTTAAATTTATAATATCGATTCTAAAGCAAGCTCTATCATTTTCAAAAATGCAACTTGCCTTTCTTCACTTGTAGTCTCTTCTTTGGTTACAAAATTATCTGAAACAGTTAAGATACAAGCTGCTCGTTTGTTACAAATATTTGCATTGTGAAATAAAGCAAATGATTCCATTTCTACTGCCATACATCCATATTTTTGATACAATTCTAAATAATTATCATTTTCTTTGTAAAATACATCACTACTATATATATTAGCAATTGTGATTGGAATCTGAAGTGCTTCTGCTGTTTGTTTGATCATTAAATTCAAACTATCTGTTGCATACAGCATCTGTTGTTCTGTACCATTTTGTACCTTAGCATAGCTAGAGTCTGAGTAACAGCCATTGACTAAAATGACGTCGTACAAATTCAAATCCTTCGTATAAGCGCCACAAGAGCCTACTCTTATAATTTTTTCTACTCCATAGAATTGATACAATTCATATGAATAAATACCAATACTAGGCATCCCCATACCAGAACCCATAACTGTTATTTTTTTTCCTTTATAAGTTCCTGTATAAGCATACATATTTCTTACTTGATTTACGATTTCATAATTTTCTAAATATTTTTCTGCTATCATTTTCGCACGCAAAGGATCTCCAGGCATAATTACTATTGGTGCAATTTGTCCTATCTTTGCTTCGTTATGTGGTGTTGCCATAATTATTACCTCCGTTTTTATTATATCATGTATTCTTAATTGTTTACATCCTATTTTTTTGCAATTGTTGCATTTCTAACAATAGATAATCTTCTGTTTTTTTCAATTGGTTAGCTTTTACATAAGTTTCGTAACGTTCTTGTTTTTTTTCATAGTCTTTTATGCGAAGTAAACTCACACATTGATACCATGTGATATTTTGAAATGCTTTTATAGTGGGGTACATGGAATAAAATTGCATCATATAGATAAAATTTCTTTTTGTAAAACCAATTATTATTCCATATGTTTTTTTGAGTTCCCATTCTAATATTTTTAATTCATGTGTTTCGAATTTATGTTGGAAAAGATATTTTCCAATCTGATAGTAAAGAAAAAATAAAGTCTGGTGATTCATAGGATGTGATAAAGTTTTTGAAATATACATTTTAATTTGATTGATATTTTTTTCTTTCATAATCCACTCCTTTTATTAACAATATAAATGATGTTTTCATCATTGTCAAAGTATTCACTTAAAAATCAAAGGAAGTAAATCTACAAAATAGAAAGTTTAAAATTCAAAGTTCTTTTTTATATTGGAAAAACAAAAAAGAATGAATCAAAATTTTATTTTTATTTGCTTGTTCATTCTAATTTTGTCTCTAGTTTTTAAATATGAAGTAATTCGCTGTTTTTTTCTTGTGATTTATAATTTATCCAATTGCGCTCTACATTGATACTTTCTTTTTCTATTATTGCATCATATAGATTAATATTTAATGTATTACATATAGTCAATAATACAATAAAAACATCAGCAATTTCACTTTCAATAGAATCAAAGTTTTTAATTTTTGTAAAATCAATTCTCATGTTTGTTCTATCTTTTCGAATTGCTTTAGCAAGTTCTCCTACTTCTTCTGTAAGGAGTAAAATTTCTTCTGTAATTGTTTGATTTTGAAATCCCCTCATCGCCACCACTTGTTTGATATAATTTTGAATGGTATCTAGGCTATCTTCTTTATTTAATAGATTCAATAACACTTCTTGTTTCATACTCAATTCCTTTCTTCTATTCCTAATGATATACAAGATCATTTTGGGAGGTGTCTTTTGATCCTAATTGATTCATTTGAATTGAATTTACATAAGTAAATCCTAATACAAATATAACAAATCCTACTAATATTTTACTGTGTAACATTTCTTTCATAATACATCTCTCCTTCTGTTGTTATTAGTTTATCACGAACATACTTTCGTGTCAATATTGTTTCGAACAAATGTTTGACTTTTTGTAGATGATATGTTAATATGTATATGGAAACATAAAAGGAGGCTTTATGAAAGAATTAACACCCCGACAAAATGAAATATTAAATTATATCAAAAAATATATTGCAACGCATGGGTATCCCCCTACGATTCGCGAAATTGGTGCGGATTTAGGTGTTTCATCTCCTGCTACAATTCATGCTCATTTGGAAAATCTGGAGAAGAAAGGATTTATTCGTAAACAAGAAACCAAAAATCGTGCTTTAGAGTTGCTAGTAGAAAATGAATTCGAGCAAAAAAGTGAGTTAATTGTAGAGGTTCCACTTCTAGGTAAAATTACGGCTGGCTCTCCAATTGAAGCGATTGAACATCCAGATGAGTTGTTTGCTCTCCCTTCTTATCTTGTCCCAAAAGCCAAAGATGTTTTTACTTTAAAAGTAAGTGGAACTAGTATGATTAATGCGGGAATTTTAGATGGTGATATTGTAATCGTAGAAAAACAAAATACAGCTCGCAATGGTCAAATTGTAGTTGCCATGACTGACGAAAATGAAGTAACTTTAAAAACCTTTTATAAAGAGGATGGCTATTTTCGATTACAACCTGAAAATGATACAATGGATCCAATTATTTTAGATAATGTTACTATTTTAGGAATTGCAATTGGCCTATATAGAAAACTATAAAGAGAATCACATAGATTCTCTTTTATTTATTATATTTTTCTTTTAATTCTTGATACCAATTGTTCACTTTTTCTTTTCCACTTCCATAAATTTTGGAAGCACCTTCTTTCATCCATTCTACTGTGTTTTGAACGGATTCTTTCATCTCATTCGCACCTGATACAAAATTTTGATAATTTTCACTTCCAATTTTTTCTTCTATTTTTTCGCTTGTTTTACTAGTAAAATCAGTTGTTTTCGTTTTGACATAGTTTAATACCACGTGATATTTTTCGTTAATATTTTCTTTATAATTAGGTAATTTAGATTCAATTGTTTGATCCATATTTATTAAAATTTCACATATTTTTGCTTGGACGTTAGCGGTTAATTCTTTAAAATACACATTCCCGATTGGAACATCATAATAAATAAAATCTACTAATGTAATCAATTTTGTGATTACTTTTTCTTTGATTGTTTCAGGTTTGTCGTTTATCAATAAATTCGTAACTTCTTGTTCTAAAACATTTATATTTTGATACACCTGTTCCTCCTTTACAGAAATACTTTGATTGTTTGTAATGGGATTAGATGCTTCTTTATTTTGTGCAATCGTTGGATTTTTATATTGTACTTGTTCTATTCCTGTTTGAATGGCAACTTGCATTTTTATTTTTTGATTATTCTCGTTTTGTACAACCTTTTTTTCACTGCAACCTGTTAATAAAAATATGCAGATTGCCCCTACTATCCATTTCATAGATTACGCTCCTTTCTTGAAAATTCACAACCACAATATTCCTGTCTATATAAATGATATTGTTTTGACAATTCGATAGAACGTTTATATCCATTCTTTTTTTTAAAATCCGCATATAAATAATGAATTCCATAAAGTTGTTCTAATGTTTTTCCAATTTTATTTAATTGCTCACTATTTTTATAAGGACTAATAGATAATGTGGTTGCAAAATAATCAAAATTTAATTGTTTTGCTAATAAAGCTGTTTCGCGCATTCTTAAGTAATAACATTTACTACAACGAATTCCTCCCTCTTTTTCTTCTTCTAGTCCTCTACTCATTTCAAAAAAAATTTCGGGTTGATATGGGCCTTCTATAAAGTCTACATCTGGGTAAATTTGTTGAATGAGTCTTTTTTGTTCTTCTACTCTTTTTTGATATTCTTCTATTTCTGTAATATTAGGGTTATAATAATAAACTGTTATTTGAAAATAATGACTTAAATACTCTAAAACATAACTGCTACAAGGACCACAACAACTATGTAATAATAATGTATTTTTTTTATTTTTGGGTAAGCTATTTAAAATTTCATCTAACTTCACTTGATAGTTTATCTTCATATTGCCACTTCCGCTCTATATTTTATCATAAAAAACAAAACATCAAAAAACTTTTGAATATTTTTTGTTATTCTATTTTACGTTTTTTCACAAACGCAATTGCTAATATACTGTTTAGAGGTATATTTAAAAACATTTGTTCCTATTTTATGAAAATTAGATATCATTTTTTACCATTTAAAAATGGACGTTTATTTTTTCTGTTTCTCTTTTCTTTTTTGATTATAATTTTTAATCAAGGCTTGCACATCTGGAAATGCATTCATGAGTCGTTTTCCTAAAATTGATTTACTAGACAAAACTGCTCTAACCTTTTTAGAAATTTCTTCTGTACTATCTTTTCGAATCGTGCTTGCTACTTTTTTAAAATTTAAAATGACTTTAAATGATACTAAGTTATCAATTACGAAAATAAGAAATAAAATAATTGCTAATATAGTTTTCATCATGGATGGAATACAAGATAAAAAATTGATGATACATGGGTTAGCAATATATAAAATAGCACATCCTCCAATACCAAAAGGGACCATTGTTTCTAAACAAATACGACCGTTGATATTAAATTTGTAATTACTATAATCCCACCATCTTGCTTTAAATATTTTTTCCATTATGTAACTAGTTGTATATTCTAAAATTGAACAAATAAACATTGCCATAACAAACAAAACGATTGGTTCTTTTGTATAAGAATGTAAAAAGAAAATAATAAAAACAGATCCATATCCATAAATTGGGCAATAAGGTCCTATTAAAAAACCCCGATTAATTATTTTTTTGTAAGTGACTAAATTCACTATTTCTTCTATTATCCAACCAATAAACGCATAAATCATAAATAATAAAAACCAAGTTTTTAAATCATACATATATAATACCTCTTACTTTCATTGCTTTTTCAGTATATCATGTTTTACCACAAATGTAAAAGTGAATTCTAATCTTAAATTTTACAATCTAACACAAAAATATAATTCAAAAAATTTTACAGATGGAAATTTTGTTGATTATAAAGTTTTATTCTTAGAATAATAAGGGTGTATTTCTATGAATGTTTTTATGAAAAAAGTTTTAAGCAATTTCCATATTTTGATTGGCAAGAAATAATTTATATGTTATAATAGCTTTATTATCAGTTGCCGCCTTAGTTAAGTGGTATAACGGAGCCATGGTAAGGCTCAATTGTAAGTTCGATTCTTACAGGTGGCACCATTGAGGTTAAGAGTCGCACCTTTGCGATTTATTTATATAAAGTCATAGTATTTGATATTATGGCTTTTTTTATTTGTTACATAAAAAAACGTCTCCCATATTTTGATAATCAGAGTCAAAATGTATAGGGAGTTAGAGTTTATGGCATTAATATCAATAGATGACTTATTTCCTAAAAATTGTTATAATGATATCACAAAGATATGTGTATTTAGAAATTATGAAAGGAGACTTTATAAATGTCAATAATTGGAATTGTAGGAAAACCATCAAATGATAATAAATCATTATGGACTAAGCAAAAAATAACAGATGATTTTAGAAAGATAATTATTAAAAATGGAGGAATAGCAATAGGTATATTACCGACCAATATTAATTATAATGAACCTATGACGCAACATGAAAAAGAAAATTTTCATAAAATATTAAATTTATGTGACGGTTTTATTTTACAAGGTGGATGGCAAACTGGAAAACATGAAATATATGTTGCAAAATATGCTATTGAAAACAATATCCCATTGTTAGGCACTTGTTGTGGACTTAATAATATTTTATTTTCACAAGGTGATATGGTCCAAAAAGAAAGAGATGAGTCACATAATATATATGATAAGGACTATAGGCATGACATAGTAATTGAAGAATCGTCAAAATTATATCAATTACTTGGGCAAAATAAAAAAATATCAGTCAATAGTATTCATAATGTTATGATAAAAAATAGTGATGTTAACCATTTTGATATAGTTGCTCATGATTTAAATGGGTTTGTTGAAGCTGTAGAATTAAAAGATAAAATTTTCTGTTTAGGAGTAAAATGGCATCCTGAAATAATGAATAATGACAAGCTAATGCAAAATTTAATGAAAAAATTTGTACAATCATGTGATGAATATCACAAAAAACATAATGGCATTTAATTAAGCCTATTTTAAACGAGTGCAAAACCCTATCAGTAAACGCACCAGATTGATAGGAAACTCGAACTTTTCGAGTATTAAACAAAACGACTTGTCAAAAAGTCGTTTTTATGATATCATGAATATGTCAAGGAAACTTGCATAAAATAAAAAAGGAACATTCAATATGCTAGTGTTGAGTGTAGCCATGAAATGGTTTCCACCTAAATCTATGCTAGAGTTAGGTGGATTTCTTTTATATTAATGCTATAAATAACAATAATAATAAAAGGAAGATAATAATTACTAGAGCAAAGATTAGTAAATCTTTCTTGTTCATTGTATCGCCTCCCTTCCTTATGAAGTTTGGCTCCGCCCAATTTATTAAATGTTCCTAAAATGATTATAGCAAACATTAGTTTTGGTAACAAGAATTTTCTACTAAATTATGCCAATTTAGTAAACACACTTGTATATTGTCAAAAACAATATACTATACGATGAGGGATTATTTATGAAATTAAAAGTATTAGAAGATAATAATACATTCATTGATATGTATTATTTAGCAGAACCAGGAGTAAGTTATTATATTGAAGATGGCAATGAAAAAATATTATTTGACACAGGATACTCAACTGTTATTATAGAAAATGCAAAGAAAATGAATATTAATTTGAATGATGTTAACAAATTAGTTATATCACATGGTCATGATGATCATACTGGTGGTTTAATATATTTTTTTAAAGAAAAAAGAACTATTGAGTTAATTGCTCATCCAGAATGTTTTGATTATAAAGAAGATTCAACTGGCTTATATATTGGAAGTCCTTTATCTAAGGAAGAACTATCAAAAGTTTGTCGATTAAATTTATCTAAAAAACCAGTTCAAATTAGCGAACATATTACCTATTTAGGAGAGATTCCTATTTTGAATAATTTTGAACAGAGATATTCAATTGGAAAAAGTATTGTTAATGGAGAAAAAATTGATGATACAATAAACGATGATTCAGCAATTGTTTATAAAAGCGAAAAAGGTTTATTTGTTATAACAGGATGTTCTCATAGTGGAATTTGCAATATAATAGAATACGCTAAAAAAGTTTGTAATGACGATAGAATATATGGAGTTATTGGCGGATTTCACTTATTTGATGTAAATGAAAGGTTAGAAAAAACTATAGATTATTTAAAAGAAAATAATATCGAATTGTTATATCCATGTCATTGTGTATCTTTAAAAGCAAAAATAGAAATGGCAAAAAAATTAGATATCAATGAAGTTGGTGTAGGATTAGAGTTAAATATTTAAAAAAGTTATTGTACGTCCTCCTTTAGGGCACCATTGACGAATTTGTTCAAACTATCTGAACTTTTAATATATTTTCAGTCTTAGTTATGACTGACTTTTTTTTAAAAAAACTCCTAGAGATTATTTTGTTATTTATGACAAAATGCCTAGGGGTCTTTCTTTGCTCTAATGACACATTATTATTTCCATTAAATTTAACTGTGTTTTCAGTTAAGTTTTTTTTAAATTCAGCTCCTGTTTTTAAGATAAATCTAATTATCTTATTATTGTGTGTACCGTCTTCTTCTATTTCACCAATGATTATTCTTTCTATAATATTATCAAAGACTTCTCGTTCAAATTCCTTTAGTTTTAATGGGGTATCTAAAACTTGTTCTATATCTTTTAATTGTTTGGCTATTTTGTGATTTTCATTTTCTAGATTTTTATATTCTTCTTTTTGCTCTAGGATATTGTTTAATTGATTTTGGAGTTCTTTTTCTTTTTCAATGTATGCCTCTTTATCAATAACATTTTCTAATTTTAAATCAATTAAATTAGATATTTTTGTACGAATATTATTTTCTTGTAGTTCTAATTTATCTAGTTTAGTCTTTGCATGGTTTTCTTCTACAACAGATTTTATTGCTCCTAATAATTTATCTTTTGTTTTGTGTTTATTATCTATTATGGAGTTATAAATTTGAATAAATAAATTTTCAAGTATTTCTTCTTTTATATAGATAGATTCTTCACATTCGTTTTTATCTATTCTTCCCATACAAGCCCAATAAATATTCTGTTTTCCATTTTTATTTTTGCCACTTGATCTTCTAGAATAATTTGCTCCACAAAAACCACAAACAATTTTACTACTAAAAGCATATCGCATACTATATCTTTCTTGATGCTTTTTGCCATTTAGCATAGGTCTACCATTTCTTTTTTTCAAAATATCGTGTACCTTATCCCAAAGTTCTCTTGAAATAATTGCCTCGTGTCTATCTTTTGAATAATATCTTTCTTTTTCTCCATAGTTTTTAATTTTTTTATGAGAAAGAGGACTAATTGTATAAACCTTTTGCCCCATTAAATCTCCAATATATTTTTCTTGATCTAACATTGTCCTTACATATTGTTGCGACCATTTTTCCCACCAGGAGAAATAATACCTTGTTCATTTAATCTCATTGATATTGTTTTACAACCAATGCCATCAGCATACCAATTAAATATCATTCTAACAACTTCTGCTTCTTTTTCATTTATAGATAATTCTTGTGTATCTTTATTCCAATCATATCCATAAGGATTAGGTCTACCAACATATTCACCACGTTTCATCTTGGCTTTTAAACCCATTTTTACATTTTGTGAAGTTGATTCACTTTCAGCTTGAGCAAATGCACTATAAAGAGTTAAAAACATCTCACTATCTAATTCTAAAGTATGGATATTTTCTTTTTCAAAATAAACATCAACATTGTGTTCTCTAAGTAATCTTACATACTTTAAAGTATCAACAGTATTTCTTGCAAACCTAGATATTGATTTTGCTATAATAATGTCTATTTTACCATTTAAAGCATCATCTATCATTCTTTGAAACTCTGTTCTATGTTTAACTTGAGTACCACTTATTCCCTCATCAGCATATATTCCTACAAACTTCCAATCAGGATTTGATTTAATCATATTAGAATAATGTTTAATTTGTGAATTATAACTTGTCTGTTGTTCCTCACTATCTGTACTTACTCTTGCATAAGCACACACCTTTTTTAATACTTTTTTAATACTTTTTTAATGGAATTTTTAATATTAGTTTTGAGATTAGCTGCAATAATCTCAACTTGTGCCATTTAATACCTCACTTTCATTTTTAGTTTTTTTACGAACTGCAGTCGCGTTCTTAAGAATATTATATAATATTTTTTATAGAATCTGTATCCCTTTAATAGAAATTCTTTATTTTTTCTTTAAGTGTATAAAACTCTTTATTTGTAATTAAATTTAGTTTTAATAATTTTGATAAAATTGATAGGTTAATTGTTTCATCAATTAGATTATCAATTTCAATTTGTGTTAAATTCTTTTTATCAGCCAATAAAATTCCCCCTTTCTTTTAATTTTTAATCATAATTTTTCATAGCTAATCTCATTCCTTTCCATTTAAATATTTAAACAAACAAGTTTTAATAAACAACAAAAAAACCTGTATTATCTACAAGTCATACTTCTAAAATTAGACAGAGTTATCCTAGAGGCATTATTTTAAATCTTCGCCCCTAAGATTTTTGTTTGAAATAACACATAGTATTTTTTTTAAACCCTTAATTCTTTTTATTTTGTTCTTTGAATTATGTCTTACTTCAAACTTATTCATTCTATTACTAGAATAGGTACTAACATAAGCCTTTCATCTTACTGTACCTTACTTAACTACGTTCCTATAAACTTTTTAGTTAAGTGTTATGGTGTACATTCCTGTACTATATTCTTGATATACTAGATATTTTAATTGTTCTAATATATCTAAATTCTTTTTCAAACCCTTATTTTTAATTTTAATGGTTTGTTGTATTTCTCCTATATTTATATCAGTGATTATTCTATCGAATCCTTTTTGATAAATATAAGAGTAAATATATTTGGTTTCTTTTGGAATTCTTTTATCTTTCCAAATCTCTTTTGGTATTTGAAACTTCCTTATAAGCATTCCTCCTTTCTTTTTGATGACTTTTACATCAAAACTACAACTAGTGTATCACTATAAATTGAGTTTGTCAACAGAGTAATTACAATTTTGTTGATTATTACAACAATATGTGCTATACTTAATTCAAGAAACGAAAAAGAGGTGTATTAAAATGTTAAAGAAAAACACTACTGAACTTGGTAGAACAATTAGTGAAGCAAGAGAAAAATTGGGTATTTCACAAAGAGAGCTTGCTCGTAAATCAAATATGGATTGTGCCGAAGTATCAAGGATTGAGGCAGGTAAAAGATTAAAACCAAACATTTTATATTTAAAAGGTATTGCTGAAACTTTAGGTTTAAGTTTAGTTAAACTTATGAAACTTGCTGGGTATGATGAAGTTGATATAAATTGGGGTAAAGATTTAACTAATAAAAGATCTACTACTGATTATCAAGAACAAATCAAATCTTACGAACAATTTTATTTTGATATTTTAGAAGAATTAGAAACAAGACGAAAAACTGACTTTGCAATTAAAGGTGGTATTGCTGACTTAATTGATAAATTAGAACTTGCTAAAATAGAAAAGAAAGAAATATCAAATGATGAGATATTTGATAGATTAAAAGAGTTAATACCTATGATTAGACCTAACCTAGAAAAACTAGATAAAGAAAAATACCCTAAATTTGATAGAGGGGTATTTCCTAAAATGGAAATAAAATCTACAACAAAATTAAATACACTTACAGGGAAATTTATAGATGAAGAAAAATAAAATTGCGAACACGTTTTGCTAAAAATTTATTTTTAGTGAAAGTGGGAAAAGTAATTTTATTTATCCATACTTTTGATTTATCAAAAGAAAAAAATAACTTTTTTGCTTTAGTCGATAGACTATTGCATTAAGGTTACTTTTCTTTTTATGAAACGTGAGTGAAATAAAAAGGCAACAATATTACATTGTGAAACTTTGTAATATGTTGCTTAATTGGGTTTCCAAAGGATCACCTTTGGCACACGAAATCTAAGTTGGCTTTGCCAACTTAGTAGTGTGTTACTATAATGGAATTATAGTTTTTAAAAACAGAAATTCATTAGTTACAAAGTTTCTTTTGAATTTCTGTTAGTTAACTTTTTAATCATTTCATTTTCAATAGAATAAGTAGTATCTATTAAAGCAATGAATTCACTATAATCATTAATACTATAATCAGTTATTTTGTTAATTTTTTCTCTATCTATTTCAGCATATTTATCATAAACATTCACAACTTCAATACCAGCATTATGGCTAGCTAAAACACCTGTATATGAATCTTCAAATATTAAACATTCATTTGGACTAGCATTATAATATTGTACTATTTTATTATAAATTTCTGGGTGTGGTTTTTTATTTTCTACATCATCTATCGTAAAAATTAAATCAAAAATTTCATTAATATTCATCTGTTCTAACATTTTTTTATTTATTTTAGAATAAACATTCAATTGAACTTGTGTTGTCATAGTTGCCAAAACAAGAGTAAATCCAATACTTTTTAATTTTAGTATTAACTCAACAACATTTGGCTTAAAATCTATTTCTTTTGCCAAAATATCATTTGCAAGATTTAATCTTATTTTTGTTAATTCTTCAGCATCAAATATAGTAAAATTGTATTTATTCATTAAATACTTGGAGTATTCTAAATATGTATTCCCTGTCTGAATATTATGTAAAAATTGATCTCTATCAAATTGAATTTCATCTAAATCCTTATTAATTCCACCATATTTCTCAATTAATTTTTGATCTGTCATATTCCAAACACCAATTGAATCAATTAATGTCCCATCCATATCGAAAATTATATATTTCTTATCTTTTAATTTAAGTTGATTAATTTCTTTCATAATGCCCCCATTTAAAATTTATTATCTACTTCTATCTAAACTTTTCTTATAAATTTCTATCAAATCAGGATCATTTTGATTTTGTGGTAAATTATCTAAATCAAAAAATTTCATTTCTTTTGATTCAGTATCCCATTTCAATTTTCCTGAATATTTTCTTATACAATATAAAGCAGTATTATTTATAACAACATCACCATTTGGATAATCATTTCTTCTTGTTGATCCTGATACAATATCCAATAATTCTAAATCTTCTTCATTAACATCTAAATTTGTTTCTTCTTTTATTTCTCTAATTATTGTATCTTGAAATCTTTCTCCTAATTCTTGACATCCACCAGGTAATCCCCATTTATCTCTATCAGATCTACTTTGTAATAATATTTGATTATTTTCGTTAACAATAATTGCAGCTGCACCATCTTGTAATAATACAAATTTATGTTGTAAAACACCCATACATAACCTTGTAAAAATAGGATACCCAATTATATTACTTAATTCTATAATTTCATCAGCTGATAATTGATTTAAAATATTAACTAATTCATCATATTTTAGATTTCTTTTTTCTTGTGTTGATAATCTTTTAATTTTTTCTAATATTTCTTTATTATTCATTAAAGTTACCTCCATATCACTAATATTATAACAAATTTTTGTTTTTTTAGATAGATGTCTATTATAAACTTATTTCAAAATCATCTTTATCTAATTCATTATGAGATTTCTTAATAGATTTTAAATAACTAGGTATTTTTGCATAATCAAATAATTCCTCTTCTTTAGAAGTATTTTCTGCTATTTCATAAATATCATTAGAATTAAAATCTTGATTATCATAATACTCTTTAATTTCGCTTGTAGTGGCTTCTTTTGTAGGTTCATTACCAATTTGTAATAGTTTTCTAAAAAACTTCTTTATAACCTCTAAAATAGTGTCTATATAAGATTTTAATTTATTATTTTCTTGTAGTAGATTACTATTTTTAGTTTTTAATGATTTTATCTCTCTTTGATATTTTTGATTATCTTTTTCTAAAGAGTTATAACTATCTGTATAATTATTTATCTCATTAAATACCTCATTTATTTTAGGTTGCAATTCCATAATTTTTTTAGTTTCATTTATAGCTTTATGCATAGTATCAAGAGTGTCTTTTTCTACTACTATATGTTTTTTATCAAAAGGAATTGTTTTAGTAGTTTCCATCTGTTTATCTAATTCAACCATAATTTTATCAAGTCTATCATTTCTAGTATTTAAGTTTTGTTCTAGTTTTCTATTTATCTTTTTATAATCTTTAATTTTAATATGTTTTCTATCACTACCTTTAATCCCTCTTTCTAAATCATAACCTTTGTCAGTTAATCGTTTATGATATTTATCTTGTAATTCAGATAGGTGTATTTTATCTCTAATATATTGTTTTTTAGAAATAGTATATCTTTCTGTATTCGTTCTTTTATCTAATTTTTTAACTAAAGGTACAACAACACAATGAATATGTGGCGTTTTTTCATCTAAATGAATAACACTATGTAAAACTTGCTCTTTTTTATAACCTAAATCATTATAAACAAATTCCATACAAGTATTAGCCCAGTCAAGTATATCTTCTCTTGTCATATCTTTAAAAAATTCATTTGTAGCAGTAAATAACAATTCATCTGCAACTACATTTTTAGATTTATCTAACATTTGGTTAAAAGTTCTTTTTCTATCTTCGCGTTCAGTTTTCATTCTCTCATTATGTTCTTTTTCATAATCTTTTACAAGTATTTTAAAACCCTTAACATATTTTTCTGCTAAAGGTTTTAACTCTATATTATTTTTGCTTAATTCTACCTTAATATCAGGATTAGAATTATAAGCATGCTTCTCACGTTTGTTATGTGATCCTATTTGTGCTAAATCGTTTATAGTATAAATAGGTTCACTTCTAAATATTGCATAATTTAAATTCATATATCAATCCTCCAATCTTTAAATTTATACAAAATAAAAGGATACGATTTTACTCATACCTTTTGCAACTCTCTCAAAACTAATTTAACTATTTTTACTATTTATAAATCTTTATATCAATAATTTTTAAGAACACAACTAATTTTATTTATTTTATTACTAATACAACTATTTTTAAGTTTTCATCATCTACTTTTTCATTTTTTATAGATTCTAATTTTATATTATAATCTTCAATAATTCCTTTAAAATAAAGTAAATCTTGTATTTTGTTATTTTGTGTCATTATATCAAGGAAAGAGGTATCTATTACTTGACAATTAATACATAACAATATTAACAAAAATATAAAAATATGGTATTATATTAGTGGAAAGGAAGTAAACATGAAAGGCACTTATGATATCAAAGGACTATCCTATCAAATAAGGTTTGACTGTTCTGAATATGCTAAAAAAAAGCATCAAGAAACTGGATACATAGTACCTAAAGATGTTAGTTTTCCATTTTATGAATGCGATGGATTATCTACGATTTATACTATGGAAAGATTAAATGCAGATTTCTTTTCAATACTTGTGACTAATCCTGTTGAAAAAGCAGCATCCAAACAAAGTTCCACCAATACAAATTATGAAATATTTTTACCACTAATTAATAAACCACAAGAGGAAGAGTCTATAGAATATACTGTAGCAAAAAGTATAAGTGATAATTATTCTACAATGAGTGATTATCAAAAAAAGTTGGCGCTTTGTTTTTTGGAAAGGTATGTTTTTAGTTATGAAGAAGTTAGAGAAATTCAAAAAAATTGTGTTGTAGATTTATCTTCAGTAGATAAAAAGTTTGGTAGTAGTGGGAAAGCAAGATAACTTTTCAAAATTTGTAATAAAACTGTCGCAGAAATGCGATTTTCTTTTGCTCCATTTCGGCGTGTAGATATTCTACGACTTTTGCTGTTTCTATTATTTACATAAACATCAACAAAAGTCTTGAATATAATAGGCATTGATTTTGTCAAAATCTCTCCATAATTTAAAATTAAATTGAAAAGATTTAGACAAAATATACAAAAATGATAGTTTGAAATAAAAATTCGCTATGTTTCTTTTTGGGACTACTACTATATTTTTCATATAAAATATCATCTATTACTAACATCAGTAGTAGTTCCCAAATTTTACAACATAGCGAAAAATATATAAGAAATCATTTTTGCAACGCCTATACAACTTTAGTGCATAATGGAAATTTTGAATTTAAAAAGAGTTCTGCCCTAGTTTATACGTGATGCCATAATAAATTCAGTATGTATATGAAAACTAACTATCACGTGCAAACTAGGACAGAGTGTTTAAATTAAGAATGGATTTGCCCACAAACAAAAGTTAAATATAACTGTATCTATCCTAGTAGTAAAAGGTTTACGGGCAAATCTATTCTACAAAATTTCCATAGTGTGCTTTCAGCACACCTTTTCATTTTATGATTTAAAATTTAATTTTAATACACTAATAAGATTTTTGAAATAGTTATATTTTTTGCTTTTGCAAAAAAACTATATTTCAAAAATCACTAATTTGAATATTCCAAAACACTGTTACAGTTTACGGTTGGCATAGGTGTATGCTATAAAACAGATTTATATAAGTTACCAATCGTAAACTACAACAGAGTTGATTTCAAATAAAATGAATGTTGCACTAAAGTTGCTACACGCCGAAATGGAGCAAAAGAAAATCGCATTTCTGCGATGATTTTATTACAGATACATTTGAAAATGATATAATTGATATAGGAATACAAGACTTTGTTGGGTGTTTGCCAAACTTCCATTCCTATGGATAGAAGGGAGGCTTGAGATTATGAAAAAAAGAGTTTTTATTTTGAAAGTTCTAAATAACATTATTCTCATTTTGTTCCTTCTACTTTTATTAGTAGCCGAAATAAAAAAAATAGCACCCTAATTCAAGAAGAATTAAGGTGTTTAACCTTTATGGCTAGCACCCAACTTTGCGAGAAGTCAAGTGTTCCATTTTTATTGTATGAAATTTCTTTCATCTATATACATTGTACTAAATTTTTTGGGTTTATGCAAGTTATTTGTTTTATCTTTGCAGGTTTTAAATTTCATATAAACAATATTTATTGTATTTTTAACCGCTAGAATATAAATGTGGTATTGTAAAATTATACTTACTTGTAATGAACATTACCACAACTAGAATAGACTCCGTATGATTTTTCGGTAATTTGGTTATTAGATAATTCTTGTACTTGTTGTTCTTTCTCAACTAGTGGTACATATCCTAAAACTAAATTACCAATCAATGAATTTTTAAGAAGTTTTGAATCTTCAAGAGTAATGTCATCAGTATCTTTTAAATAATTGGTTAAATAAGTTAATTCTTCTTGTATTTTGTAGCATGATTTTAAGATTATTTGTTTTTCCATAATATCTTTCCCCTTACTTGCTTGGTATTATATATCAACATGTGTTATTTGTCAAACTGGTGTTTTATAGATACTCACCCTGTATTTCGAGATTGTTATCATTTTGTGATAATGTCATGTTATATCGTTTTTTGAAAATGTCAGTAAATGATATATAATACTCCTTCATGAAAGGATTATACTAAATATGAAAGAACAAAAAATTCACAAAATTTTAACTATGCTTATTGATGGGAATATAAAAATTCAAATTCCTCAGGCTTTTTTGATGAGGGCACTATATATTCTATTTTTACAGGGTTAAAGCATAACCCCACCCTTTTAAATTAACTTTTTGCGTATACAAGAATATCAACATATCCCGAATCATCAAATACATAATCCTATTTACCGTATGAATCATAATATTCCATAATGTTGAGATTTTCAAAAATAGTTAAGTGTCTCTTACTAATATTTAGCGAATATGATTTTTAACATCTTCTACTATCTCGCCTGTCCCTAAACTCCATATTTCTTGCTCATTTTTTGACATTTCTTCAATCGGTGAATATCTGTTTCCATAATATGCACGCCTTTGTAATTCAAAATATGTTTCACATAGGTTGGGATCCTTATCTTGTAATGCTAATTTAGCTAATAACACAGAAAAACTTCTATATTCTTCTTCTGAAAAAGGTAACGGTTTTATTTGTTCTGTTGATGTCGCTTTTGTATCAAAACCCATTTCTTGATTCCATCCCCGTTCTTCATATTTCTCTTTTAATATCTCGCTAGCAGTACGATATTCTTTTGTCATTACAATCTTTCCTTTCTAACTTTAGTTATATCGTTTCTATCAATATACAAATGTTTTTCTAAATTGACAATTTCGATTTAACCTTCCTAAAAAATTATAACATAAATTTAAAACATATTAAAACTCGAACAGTAAGGGTTGCGTTTGGTATCAATTTGGTAGCGAGTAAGGGATTTACCCCCGACTTTCGCAATATGAAAAAAGCTCTAAGTCATATTATTTATAATATTTCTTATTTTTCCTTATAAAATCAGGAATTACGATAATTTATAAAGTTTATTAAATTCAAACAAGTTTGAGTAAATTTGAATAATTTTTTATATCTTTGCTACTGACAACTAGATTATACAATACTTGTTATTTTAGATTAATAACAGAACGATAAATTACTATTTTATAGCATTTTTCTTCAAACAAAAAAGATAGGAACACTACATAAATTAGTATTCCTATAAAATAAAAAACTAGATATAATCTAGTAATTTTTTTAATGGTAGCGAGGGTGAGACTCGAACTCACAACCTACCGGGTATGAACCGATTGCGCTAGCCAGTTGTGCCACCTCGCCATAAGGACAATATGATTATAGCATAGTTAAAATTATTTTACAATATATATTGTACACTTTTTTCGAAAAATTGTTACAGTTCAGTCAGGACACTAGAAAATAAGTAAGGAGAACTTACTTTTTTC
>CAOJDP010000030.1 GCA_948433085.1 uncultured Caryophanales bacterium | reverse complement strand
ACTTCCTTTATATTACTCAAATATAAAGTATCACTTTTTGAATGATTTTTCTATTTTTATAATTTAACTAGCACAACGCGTTATAATAGTTTGCAAATAATTCATCTATTGTACATTTCCATTTTTAATGCAAGATTGTAAGACAATCTCCGTTTCCCTTGTTCGAGTTGCCAATAATATGATTTACTAATTTTCAACTTATTTGACATTAATTGGCAAGAATAATGATGCTTTATTCGTTCTTTCTTTAATTTTTCTAACATGATATCCTCCTAATTATTGTTATATAGCCAATAGCCAATAAACTAATAAAACTGATACTATTTCTTTATAGAAAGGAATGTTCAGTATATGACAAAAATCAAGAAAGTGAAATTGGAAAAAGGATACTATCTTTTCAAACTAGAACAGGTGTTATCTGATAAAAATATTAGTATTAATAAATTAATGAGAGATACAAATACAGATTACAAAGTAATAAAAAGAATCATAAATGGTGATATAGTAAGGATTGATATTACTGTACTAGCTAGATTATGCGATTACCTTAAATGTGGTATTACCGATATTTTTGAATACATTCGATAATATCCTTTTCTACAATTGTCAATGATATATTTATTATGGTATTGGTTATACAACCTACGCTTATTATACTAGTTATATAGTCAATAGTCAATAGACCAATTTAATTGATATCATTCTTTATAGAAAGGAATGTTCAATAAATGGAAAAGACAAAAAAAATAAAAATGGAGAAAGGCTATTACCTTTTCAAACTAGAGGAAATGTTGAATGATAAAAATATCAGTATCAACAAATTAATGAGGGATACAAATACAGATTATAAAGTAGTAAAAAGACTATTAGAGGGGAATATATCAAAAATAGACATTACTGTATTAGCAAGATTTTGTGATTATTTTAAATGTGATATTACCGATATTTTTGAATATTTTAAAAATTAATCCATCAACGCCTATTTATAATGTTTTTCATTTCAAAAAATGAATTTTATTAATTTAAAATGGTTGTACATAACAATAATTTGTGCATAAAAAAACTAGTGTGTATATACTAGTATTGACAATTACCAGTAAAAAGGTATTATTGTCATATAAGAACTCTGTTCAATCCGAAGCTTTACGTTTAGTACGTGAAAGATTTATGTAGGAAGAATGGAGTTTTTATTTTGAATTTTTAGTTAATGAAGAATCAAATATACTATTTTTTGACTTAAAACACCAATGTCATTATTATAGTAAATTTGCTTTAATTAAATTTATTCATTTAACTCAAAGTTTTTCCTTTCTTCTTCTACGGCTTCTATTAATTCTTGTTCCGTAGGTAAATGTAATTTATAACTAGAAGAAAAAATATTTTTATTGTCTTCTGGTAAAGTATATTTTACAACAGTCTTGTTTTTCAATGTTGATAATAAAATTCCAACAGTTGGATTTTCATCACTATTTTTTATTTCTCTATCATAGTAATTAACATACATTTGCATTTGACCAATATCTTGATGACTTACTTTACCAATTTTTAAATCAATTATAACAAAACATTTTAAGAGTCTGTTATAGAAAACCAAATCGGGATAAAAATGGTCTTCTTCTAACGTTAATCTTACTTGAGAGCCTACAAACATAAATCCTTTTCCTAACTCTAATAGAAATTCTTTTAAATGCTCTAATATATTTTTTTCTAAATCTGTTTCTAAATAGTCTGTATTTTCTTTAATATCAAGAAATTCTAGGACAAATGGATCTTTTACTAAATCCTTACTTGATTCTAAAACTTGCCCTTTTTCCGCAAGTTCTAAAATTTTTTCTTTATTAACAGATAAGGATAACCTTTCATATAATAGAGAGCCAATTTGTCTTTGAAGTTCCCTAACACTCCATCTAGTATTTATACATTCATTGAAGTAAAAATTTCTTTTATTATCTTCTTCTATTTTTATTAATTCTAAATAATGTGACCAACTCAATTTGGAAGACACTGTCTGCCAAATTGGATATATTAGATAGAATTTTCTCATAGTCCGCAGATTTCTTGCGGAAAAACCCTTTCCAAATTCAGTGGTTAATTTTTCTGATAATCTATTAAGAACGGCATCACCATAACTTGCTCTTTCATCACCCTGTTGTATTTCCATAATTGCTTTTCCTATATTCCAATATAAACTAAGCATTTCTGTATTTACAGCACTATACACTTTATTTCTACTACTAATTACTAGTTCTTTAATACTATCAAATATATTATTGATTTCATTATCATTTTTAATTAATTCATTGTCCATTAATTGCCTCCTAGTTTTAAATAATCATAAGATTTCTCATGCCTAAATTATACTATATATGGTAAAAATTTGCTATACTCCCATTGAAATTTAGCAACAATTCATATATAATATTTGGTACTATAAAAGTGTAAGAAGTAAATCGATTAATTAGGATTGAAAATTACACTCTTTTTTATTATGATGTATGAGGATTGGTTAACGTGTTAATATTGGAGTTAAAGTACTCGTTCTATAAAGTGTTAACTAACCTCTGCATTCTATATTCGATTAAGTAAGTTGAGATTGAAACAATTCTCGTGTAAAGAACCAAAATGAGCGTATGTGGAAGAGTTAGAACCAATCATAATAAAAAGAATAGAAAGGATTTGCAAAAATGAAGTATGGAGTTGGAATTGATGTATCAAAAGGTAAAAGTACAATTTCAATATTAAGTATTGAAGGAGAAATAATTGAAATGCCATTTGATATAAAGCATGATTTAGCAGACCTATCTTCTTTAGATGAAAAGTTAAGTAAGTTCCCTAAAGAAGATATAAAAATTGTACTAGAACAAACTGGAACATATCACTTGCCAATATTATCTTATTTATTAGAAAAGGGTTATTGTGTAATAGCAGAAAATGCTTTAAAAATAAAAAAGTATTTAGATCGGAGTTTAAGAAAAGCAAAGAATGATAATAAGGACTCATTAAAACTTGCAGAATATACTTGTGATAATTGGTATAAATTAAACCTAATGCATTAGAAGAAGAAAAATATAAAGAACTAAAGTTTTTATCAAGACAGTATTTTTCGTTCGTTAATATCAAAGTACAACAAAAAGTAGATTTCTGGTGTTAGTATAGATTTTAAACTTTCCAGGCATTTTTTATTATAACTTTTAAAAAGAAAACCTAAAGTATTTAATCTTTAGGTTGAAATAAAAGAGATAAAAAGAAGGAGATTACAATTGCCGAAATAATTCCAGATGAAGTTAAATCAAACATGCCCATTGCAAGACCAATAAGTCCAAAATCCTGTGCTTTTTCTAAAGCACCATGGATGAGCAAATGACCAAAACTTGTAATTGGTACTAAAGCTCCTCCTCCTGCCCAAAGGACAAATTTATCATAGATACTAAATATATCTAAAAAAGCACCTATTACTACAAACATTGTAGTTACATGACCTGCAGTTAACTTCGTATTATCCAAAATAATTTGTCCAAGTAAACACACAAATCCTGCGAATAAAAATGCATTTAAATAATTCATTCTACGACCTCCAAACTAATCGCATGGGCGATAGAAGGAATACTCATTTTCTCGTTTACCATAGTTGTAGACATCAATGCTCCTGTTGCAACTAGCAAAACCCTTTTATATTCCTTTTTTTTCATTTTATCAAATATATAACTATAGGTTACTAATGGAGCACATGCAGGCCCACTTCCTCCTGCATATACAGGTTGTGAATCACGGTCAAAAATCATAGTTGCAGTGTCATCATAGTTTTTAAGTGTAATTCCATATTCTGTTTTCATATATTCCTTTAAAATACTCTCTCCATATACGCCCAAATCCCCACTTAATACTAAATCATAATAACTAATATCTCTTTTGGTGTCATTTAAATGACGATAAATTGTATCTGCACAAGCAGGTGCCATTACTGCTCCCATATGGTATGCATCTTTGATCCCCATATCTGTTACGATTCCAACGGTCGTACTGTCAACTCGAATACCTGATTTTTCTTGACTTAAATAAGCACTTGCACATCCTGTAGTTGTAAATGTGGTTGTTTTTGGTTTTGGTCCTCCATATTCTACTGGATAACGGAACTGTTTTTCTGCTGCATTATTATGGGAAGATGCTGCACAAATACAGTTTTTGATTTGTGCTGCTTCTATCATATTCGCACCTAATATCAAGCCTTCGACACTAGTTGCACAAGCATTATAAATACCCATAAAAGGAATTCCTAAGCGACTTGCAGCATAGTTAGAAGCTACTGTTTGGTTAAGTAAATCTCCTGATATAAATAAGTCGATATCAAATCTAGTAACTCCTTTTTTTGATAATAGTACATCAACACTTTCTTCTATTAATTTGCTTTCTGCACTTTCCCATGTTTTCGTGCCAAAGTAAAGATCATCGTGACTTTTATCAAAGTAGTGATTTAAAGGGCCTTTTTTTTCATATGGTCCTGTTACGGTTGCAGTTTCATTGATATATACGTTTTTATATTGAAATGTCATATTTGCCCTCCAAATAGAAGAATTCGGATAAGTCCAAATACATAAGCACTTACGACTCCAAATACAATTACAGAGCCTGCAAGTTTAAACATACTTGCACCTAATCCTGTTACAAATCCTTCTTTTCTATATTCTAATGCTGCACTCATCATTGCATGTGCAAATCCAGTAATTGGAACGATAAGTCCTGCTTTTGCAAAATTGACCCATTTATCAAAAAATCCAAAGCAAGTCAATAAACAGCCAATAAAAATAAGTGTAATAATCATAAACGTTCCTGCTTCTTTGGTTGGAATATGTAACCAATACGAATACAATTCTACTAAGAATTCTCCTGCAATACCCATAAATCCACCTATGAAAAATGCAATCATACCATTGTACAAACGATTTTCTTTGGGTGTATGTTTTGCAACTAAATCTTTATATTTATTCTTTTCCATGTTCTTCCTCCTAGCGTTATTATGTGGATAACTATTTCATTTTATACATTTTTGTTGTACACAAAAAAAGAACGTATTTTTTCGTTCTTCACTATGCAACTTTTTGTGTTATTTTTTCTCCAATTTTTTTTACTTTTCTTGAAACTTGAACTTGATTTATTCCCATATTTTGGGCAATTTCTGTTTGTGTTTCTCCATAATATCTTCTCATAAATAGTTCTTGTTCAAATGGTGATAAAGTTTTTAAACTATCTTTTAAAGCAATTAAAGCATCTATATCCATTTGAGGCGACGCTACTATATCTTCTATTGTGAGTTCTTTTTCATCTGTTGTAATTGGTGTTTGCAAGCTTTGCATTTGATAAATTGTTTGATAAGCTTCAATTATATTACTTTCAGGTATATCTAAATAATTAGACAGCTCTACTATTGTTGGAGCTCGCATCAATTCTTGTGTCAAAAGAATTGTCGCACGTTCTATCGCATTTTTAAGTTGTGTAACGCTACGACTAAATTTTGCTGCTCTATCTTGTTGTATAAATTGTGACATTTCTCCTCTGATAAAATCATATGCATAGGTTTCAAATTTCGTACCATAGGATGAATCGTATTTTTCATATGCTTTTATTAACCCAATTCTTCCTACTTGAAATAAATCTTCACGACTTGTATAACCACTGTAATATTTCAAAATAATTGAATAAATAAATCCATCATACCTCACAATTGTTTCATTTGTCATATTTTTTCTCCCTATATAACTGCATGTAAAATTGTTAATTCATTATCCATTTCTTGCAAATAATTTAATATATGATTTTTCTTTAATTTCATATGTAATAATTCGCTCGAAATATTACATATATAACTTTTTCCTTTTCTACTTTTACATATCTCATAATGATATAGTAATGCACTCATTCCTTTCATATCAATATTTTTTAGTTGCTCTAAGTTAAATACTATGTTTTGAATTCCATTTTTTAATATGGTATCTGTTACTTCTGCTTGCAAAATAGGTATCGTTTTTCTAGTCAGTTCTCCTTGTAATCTGACAAACAATATTCCTTTTCTAAATTCTAGTGTAATTTCTAGCATATTCCACCTCTTCATTACTTTAACACAATGCTTTTATTTTGCATATCGATTCGACAAAAGTAGATGTTATTAGAAAAAAAAGATACTATTGGTATCTAAAATTGAATAGCTCCTCCTAACATATCTCCTAAATACCGAAGATATAAATCTAAAAAGTTTGCTTTTTTTACATCTGTTTTTACAGTCACTTCTATTTGATCTATCTTTTTTTCATTTTCATAGATATCTAATGTTCCTACTTTTTCACCTTTTTTAATAGGTGCTTTAATAGAATCTAGATGTAAATCATATGTGATTTTTCCAATAGAATCCGTTTTTTTGGTTACGATGGATGCTTTTTTAATTGGCACTATTTCTACTTGTTTTGTCTTCCCTTTTTCAATTTCTACTTTAGTAATCGTTGTTTCTGTATTTAATAATTCATTCATTTTATATTGTGCAAATCCATAGTCTAACATGGAAGTTACTTCGGCATTCCTCACTTTACTATCTGCTTCCCCCATGACTACTGCGATTAACCGCATTCCATTTTTTTTCGCTGTTGCAGTTAAACAGTACCCTGCTGTTTCTGTAAAACCTGTTTTTAGTCCATCTACACCAGGATAAAATCTAGTTAATTTATTAGTGTTGACCAACCAAAGTTCTTTGTCTGTTCCTTTTCTTAAATAATCTTCATAAATTGATGTATATTCAAATACTTTCTCGTGTTTGGAAAGCTCTTTTGCAATTAACATCATATCATAGGCACTGGAATAATGATTAGCATCATCTAATCCATGTGGATTTTTAAAAACAGAATCTGTTAAACCCAATTCTTTTGCTCTTTGATTCATCATACTCACAAATTCCTCTTCCGTTCCTGCGACTGCTTCTGCAAGTGCGACAACTGCATCATTTCCACTTGCGACTGCAACACCTTTAAATAAATCTGATACTTTCATTTGTTCGCCAGTTTCTAATAAAATTTGGCTACCACCCATGCTAGAAGCATTTTCGGAAGCAGTAACCATATCATCCCAACCAATTACTCCCTTTTCTATACTCTCAATTATAATTAGCATACTCATCATTTTGGTCATAGATGCGGGTGCTAGTTTCTCATGACTGTTTTTTTCATATAAAATTTTTCCTGTACTTGCTTCAATTAAAATTGCACTTTTGGCATTTGGTGCTAAATCGGTTTCAGCTTTGATTCCTTTCATTGGAATAAACAAACTTAAACATACTAAATAGATTATAATTTTTTTCATGACTCCACCTCTACTAAAAAATATGACAATTTTATACAAATATGAATAAAAAATTACTCCTTTATAATAGAGTAATCTTCTACTAATTGGTCTAATGATTTTGTAGCATTTGCGGGACTTGTGGATGGAAGTAAAATTGCTTCAATGTGCGTATGTGGATAACAATACTTTTGATACAGTTGATATGCTTTCTTTCCTGTTGTGTATATTTTTTTTATTTGACTATGTTTTATAATTTCAAGGATATCATTTGGAATTGGGTTTTGGATGGAAGCATCTGAGGATCCTTCTATTTCACAGGATGCTAAAACATCCCAAAGGGCAATTGAATGGTGATATAAGAATTCTATTTTAGCGTCTACTTGATTGGGTATTTTTTCATGGTATATTTTTTCTAGTACTTTCCAGAATCGATTTTGAGGGTGCCCATAATAAAATCCAACCTCTCTTGATTTTCGAGATGGAATACTTCCTAAAATTAATACTTTAGAATGCGCATTATAGATGGGGGATAATTCATGTTTAATTGTTTCCATTCTATCACCTATTTTTTAAATATTCTTCTAATGTCCAATTGTTTTCATAAATAATTTTTGCTACTTCTTCGCCTACATATCGATAATGCCAGGGTTCATATTTAAAGCCTGTGATTTTTTCTTTTCCTTGTGGATATCTTAGAATAAACCCATATTCATGTGCATGTTTCTGCATCCAAACAAATTCAGGTGTTTCTTCGAATAAATTATAATCTTGATTGGACCCTGTTACATCCACTGAAAGTCCTGTTTGATGCTCTGAATGACCTGGTCTTGCAGAACACAAATCTGCATATTCTACTCCTTTGGTTTCTTTGTAGTAGTGATGCAATTTTTCCTGGTATTCATAACCACGATAGGCAGATGTTGCTATAATTTTGTAGTTTAAGTTTTTTGCATCTTGGCTTAATTGTTCAAATTTTTCTCTTGCTTCTTTTCTTAAATATTTCTCTTCTGTTGCAAAAGCTAAGTCAATTTTTTCTAAATTAAGTGGAACATAATCTTCTTTTAATCGATTATTTTTATTGACTAATACTACAAGTGATTCAGGATTGGTTACTTCTTTTATATTTTTATAAAACTTTTCTCCAAAAAAGTCAATATCTTTTGTAAAAAATAGAGCAATTAAAAGAAACAAAACAATGTAAACACATTTTTTGAAAGTTTCAACACGCATATACATCACCAATACAGTATATGAAAAAGTAGGATTTGTTAAACCATCCTACTTCATTTACTCTTTTATCATCCCTATATTGTAGGGGTTAAAACAATTCGGAAAGATAAACCTGAAGCACCATTTCCAGCATGGCCATTGAAAAAGAATATTCCCGCTCCAGTCGGAGTGCTGTTGAGATTTCCACCACGATCAAACCATGGAACGTTAGCATTTACAAATTTGGCTAAATCATTATACCAGCTTGCTGTTGATGACAGAAATGGTCCCATTTCTCCTGTTGCATCTCCTAAAATGCGATTGTTATAATTTGTAGTAGCTGTTGAAGAATAGGTATCATAATATTTATTCCAATTTGTATTTGTAAAGAAATCATTATATAAATTTGTTATTGCGCTATTTCCTCCCTCTCCAATCGAAGTGCCAGTGGTATATCCCATTACATACTCACTCGCGCCTCGATTCATATCATAAATTCCTGTGATATTTCCTGTTGTGGATGCTAAGTATCCAAGATTGGTATTATATAGATTTTCGGTTCCTGCATATCCCGTGATATAGCTACTATCATTACTAGAAACTTCTTTATTCGTACCATATCTAGAATGGGATAAATAGGTCACTGCCCCCCATTCGGTATTTTTCATCATATGACTTTCTAAATTTCGCATATAATCATAACTTGTTTTGAATGCATTTCCTACTGAAATCCCTCTCCAACTATAAACCCCTGGTTTTACAATTATATTACCTGTAACCGATTCATTGACTTCGGCTTCAGCAATCGTTTTTGCTCCATCGTATCCTGTTTCAAATTTTCCTATCCACAAGCCATTGGAATTAAATGCGATAAATGCAGGATGTGTCATGTAATCTCCTACTTTACAATTACCACTCTCTCCAGCAGTTTTAGGGGTTGTACATTCTCCTGATTTACTATCCACTGTATTTTCTAAGCCAAATTTTATCGAAATGGTATGTACTTTAGATGTGTCATTTGATGTTAAACTATCATAATTTCCTAAATCCCATAACTGATATTTATACTTTGGAATCCATACAAAATAAGCTTCAATATTTTCTTCTGCAATCACATCTCCTGGACTATAAACCCGCGTATCGTCTTTCAAGATTACTGCATTTGCCCATTCACGATTGGAATAACTATACCATCTTTTATTTAAATCAGCCCTTCTTACAATTCCTGTGCTTGATATTTTCACTGGAATCAATCCATCTTTTAATACAGGATCTGCTCCATATAAAGCAGCTTCTACATATAAAGTTTCATCATCCCTTGGGTCTTCTGGAATTTCAGGATATACAATTTTACACTCTGTTGGTGCGACCAAACTATATTCTCCATCTCCGTAAGCATTGACTTCTGTTTTCACAATTTGATTTAATGTAATCTGTTTGCCTGTTTTTAAATCTTCAACAGGACTCTTTAGTTTTCCATCATTCACAAGTGATTCTAAAGATACGCAATAAGTTGCTCCTTCATACATTGGATAATCATGCTCTTTTTCTCGCAAATAAAGTTCATTTGCAGAATAAATCAATTGCAAAGCGGTATTACTAATGTTCTGTTTTTGTGATTGAATTTGATTCATAATTGTAGGTAAAACAATTAAAGTCATCAATGCCATAATTAATATAACTGCAATCATTTCAATTAATGTAAAACCTATTTTTTTCATATTGTCACACCCTTATATTATCCATTATAACGATTTCTGAAAAAAAAAACAACCATTCATTTGAATTGTTGGCTATTTTTTAAAGAGGCATAAATTATTCTGCTTCTTTTTCTTTGATAACTTCTTTTCCTTTATAAGTTCCGCAACTTGGACAGACTCTATGTCCTCTTACAGCACTTCCACATTTTGGACAAGTCACAGTTGCATTTTCACTTATTTTATAATGTGTACGACGTTTTCTACCTCTTGTTTTACTTACTTTTCTAAAAGGTACTGCAAACAATTGTAACTCTAATTTCATTGATTACACCTCACTTTTCATTTAATAAATCTCTTAATTTTTGAAGTTCAGGATTTATTTGCTCCCTATGTTCCTCTGTGCAAAGCTTCCAACCGTTTCCTTCTAGGTTTACATTTTTTGCGTCTTCACTTACTACACGAGAAGGAATTTCTACCAGTATATTTTCCCATAGAATTGGGAAAATATCAATAGTATTTTCCATTTTTTTATCATTTTCTCCCATTTCTTCCAGTAGCTCTTCAATATTTCCATTGATTGAAATTGAAAACGGATAAGAAACAGGTTTTAAAGTCATTGCACAAGGCAAAATCATAGTTCCTGATAATGTAGAATCTATTATATAATGATTCATTCCGTCTTTGGTAATTACACCTTCTATTTCAACATTTTCAAGGGCCAACAATTCTGTTCCTTCCAATGCTTCTTTGGTAAATGTTTTCACTTCATGTAATACAATTTCAGAATCCACACCACTTTTTAATCTTGTTATATCCACTATCATTTCAAATCACCAGTTTTATTTTACCATAGGCTACTGTATTTTTCAATCCATTTATGATATGATTATATTGGTGATTGTATGCGTAGTGTTGGAATTATTTGCGAATATAATCCATTTCATAATGGACATTTATTCCACTTAGAACAAATTAAGGAAAAGTTTAAAGACTATAGAATTGTTCTAGTCATGAGTGGGAATTTTACGCAAAGAGGAAATGCAAGTATAATCAACAAATGGGATAAAACAGAAATTGCTCTATTTTATGGAGTCGATTTAGTGGTTGAACTTCCTTTTGTGTTTGCTGTTCAAAGTGCAGATACATTTGCACGTGCAAGTATAGAAATCTTAGATTTGCTACATGTAGAATATCTTGTTTTTGGAAGTGAATGCAATCAAATAGATCGATTAATTGAACTTGCTAAAATACAAATACAAAATAGCAAATATGAACAACTTGTCCAACAACATCTTGAAGAAGGAATTAGCTATCCATCCGCTTTATCCAAAGCGCTATATGAAATATCAGGGAGACGTGTCACACAACCAAATGACATTTTAGGAATGACTTATATTCGAGAAATTATAAAATTAAAAAGTCATATCCAACCTATATGTATACCAAGAGAAAGTCATTACAATTCATTACAATTAGAAGGCAAGATGAGTAGTGCGACTAGTATTCGATTTGCATTACAAAATGGAGAATCTATTGCATCTTATGTTCCTTCAAAAACGTTAGATTATCTGGAAAGACCACTTTTTACAAATGACTATTTTCCATTTTTAAAATATAAACTATTATCGGATTACAATCATTTAGCACAATATCATTCTGTAGATGAAGGAATTGAACACAGGATTCAAAAATTTATTGTGAGTGCTCAAGATTTAAATGATTTGATTTTAAAAGTTAAAACAAAGAGATACACATATAACAAATTAAGTAGAATGTTTATGCATATTTTATGCAATATCACGAAAGAGGAAATAAAACAGTTCAAACATATTGAATATATACGAATATTAGGTTTTAATAAATTAGGGAGAGATTTATTAAAAGAAATAAAGGAAGAAATAAATGTTCCAATTATTACTAATTTTTCTGCGTTCAAACATCCGATGTTAGATTTAGAATTTAGAGCGACTTGCATTTATGCCAGTATATTAAATGAAACTGAAAAAATGAAAGTAATTGAAAGTGAATATAAAAATTCTCCCATTATAAAATAGTGACTACTCACTATTTTTTTGTTTCAATGAATTGAATTTTTTTCTACGATAAAAAGGTACTAGTTTTTGGAAAGCAAAATACAGGATAGGCTTTATTTTTAGATCAAATTCTCCTATAAATTCTACATAGTCTCCACCAAATTTTTTCTTAAATTCATGTAACCCATATAAAGGATTCTCTTTTCTTAAATCCCCAATTGTTCCAAATTGATCATAAACTTGAATTTTTTTACGATAATAATGTTCAATATGCGTTTCATATGTTTTATAATTGGCATAGGTTTCAGATAAAATATTATGATTGCCAGCATACAATACCCATGCTTTATTTCCATAAGCAATAATAAAATGTGCGGATAATGTAATTCGGTCTCCATACTCTTGGTTAATTTGTTTATATTTTTCTATATCATTCTTTATTTTTTCTAATTGTTTTTGTAATTCTTTTTTCTTAACATTTTGACTTTTACTGCATTTTTCTAATGGAATAGATTCTAATTCTTGTTTTAGTGTTTCTTTTTTTTGTTCTAAATTTATTATTATTTTTTTCAAATTAGCAATTCCAAAAAAAATATCGCATTCATTATGTTGCTTCCAAATATGGTACAAATCTTGATAATATTGTATCCCATGGGTGATAAATTCTTTTCGGTCCTCTGTAAGTCTCATTAATTCATAAAATGTTGGAATATCTTTTTCGTTTCCTATTTTCACTTCAATTGCAAAATCTTCTGCTTTTTTTATTCTTTGTTTTGTTGTTTTTGAAAAATTCATTTTAATTTCTTCTAATGGTTTTGTAAAATCAATCCGAAATGTATATCGTGGTTGATTCAAATCAAAGTTCTTAGTAAATCCTAAGTGATGAAAACCCAGTTTTTTTAAATTTTCTAAAATTTGAATTCCATCATATGGAAGTTCTAGTTGAATTCCATTACAATCTTCTTTTTTTAAAATAATATCTGAATCTAATTTTAAGAAAATTGCTTTTTTCTTTTTTCCATATTGTTTTAAATGTTTTACAAATTCTTGCAGCAACTCTTTATGATTCATATCCATAACAAAGCCTCTTGGAATATAAAAATAACAATAATGAAATGGTAATTTTTTTTCTAGCAGTAAAGCTGCTGCAACAAGGCCTGTTCCATCACTTAAGCCTACATAATGTGGTATGAAGTTTTTCGCTTTTTGGGCGAATTCTCCCCATGCATAACTCTGTAAATAATGAGATTTATATATATTATGTTCTACAAATGCCTCGTAAGTTTCACGATCTATATTCTCAATAAACTCCATATAAAAATCGCCTCTATTCTTTCATTAGTATATCATGCATTATCTTTTTTGTACATGTGCTTCGTCTTCTTTTTTGGTAATAGTTCCTTATATTCATTGTGTATTATTTCCAATAATTTTTTAAATTTTCTACATAATTTTACATCACTTTCATTTAAAATAAGTAAGTCCCTATCTAAAAACATAGGTTTTTCCATATTTTTTTAATATTTTATCAATTTTTCGTACCAATTGGATTACGATAATTTTATGATTTATGCATATAATTTCATTTCAACTTTTCTCACTAATACTATACAAATTTTATTTTTTAAAATATTTTTTTCTTGTTCTTTCATTATAGATTGTTCTACATATAACCATACTATTTTTCTTTAAAAATTCATGTTCTAAATAGTCCAGATAAGCTCCTGGTGTAATAATTCCCACCATTTTTAAAATATCTGTTCCACTTTTTCCAACAATCCGATCTGCAAATAAAGTGCAGTTTCTACCTAATACAAAATAGGTTTTGAACTCACCTAGATGAAACTTGTATGTAACTGCACCAGTTTTTAAATACAGTAAATCTATATATGTATAAAACTTTCTTTCTTTTTGCTCTCCATTTTTTTGATCTATTTCAGCTTGTGTTTTCCATATGTATGTATTCTTTTTAACTCGTTCTATTTCTTTTCGTACTTTTTCTTTTTGATGTTTTGTTAGTTTTAATCCGAAACAAATTAGAGTTTTATTGCTTTGTTGAATACAAAAAGGGATATAACTTTCTTTATTTGTTTCAAACAAAACCCCATCTCCAATACTATCAAACATGCGGTAAGATGCTGTATCATAGTTACCATAAGAAATTACCTTTCCATCAAAACAAATATCCATATGTCCTAACTGATTAAAACCATGTGGAGCGACATGTATGAAAATTTCTAAATCTGGAATAGATTCTTCTTTTTGTATTTTTGAGATTTGTTCTTCTTCTAATTTAATTTCATTAAAATATTGATTAATCTTTGAAAGCATTCTTCTTGGAATAAAAGCATCCAAAAAGGTTGGCAAACTAATATGGATCGCTCTTTTTTTCATTTGCATTGGTAAGATTTCTAATAATAAATCCTTCCATTCACTAAGCCCAATCAATATACAATAAAAACCAATAGCAGATAAAAAAGTAGATAGGTGTCCAAGTGGTGCGAATAGAAAGGTAAATCCTGTTATACAAAATAGAATAAATAAAGTCAAATCTTTCCACTGTCTTTGCCCATTTCTAAATAAAATATAACTATTTATACCTTTCACTGCTCCATTAAACAGAAGATAAAATGCAAATAAAATTGGAACAATCGATAATGGAATATTTGGAAATACATGCATAGAAATTGCAAACAATACATTGATTATGGATTTAATAAATTTTTCTTTTTGAAATTCTTGTTTTTTTACAATACTCCATAATTGTGTGATTCCATGTAAGAAAAAGACAAATACAAGTAATGAAATCACACTTGTATATAAATGGATATTTCCAATCATGATTACCATGCCAAAAACAATAATCACTAACCCTGAAACAAAATATTGTAATAAGCTTTTTGACATAACATCACATCTTTCACTTATTTACTACTATACCACAAATATAAATACATTTAAAAAAAGAAATATTAAATTTCTTCAATTTTCATAAAATTAGTTGTTTTTACCTCTAAATTATTTGGGAAACCACCTGTTACTATTATTTTGTCGCCTTTTTGTAAATTCATAAATTCTTGTGCTTTTCTTTTTGCATCTGCAACTACATCATCCGTTGTTTCATAAACAGGAACGACCTTTGAATATACTCCATAGCTTAAAGCAAGCGAACGTGCAGTTTCATGTGTTGGACAAGTTGCTAAAACAAAAGCATTTGGTCTTAAATTACTGATTAGTCTAGCTGTATACCCACTCATGGTCGCTGCAACAATTACTTTGGTATTCAGTTCTTTACTTGCTGTAACTACACTATTTGCAATCACGGAAGTAATGTCTTTACTTCTTTTTTCTTTATATTTATCTTTGTAACTATTATAGCTTTCCACACTTTCGCAAATTTGAGACATCATTTGAATGGTTTCCACAGGATAATTACCAATTGTTGTTTCATCACTTGTCATAATGGCATCACAGCCAGTTAAAACTGCATTCGCTACATCGGTTACTTCTGCGTTGGTTGGCCTTATATTGGTTTTCATACTATACATCATTTGTGTTGCCATAACAACTCTTTTTCCCAATTCATGACATTTATCAATCATCATTTGTTGATATAAAGGTAATTTTTGAACTCCTGTTTCTGTTCCTAAATCTCCTCTTGCAATCATAATAATATCAGATTCTTTTACGATTTCCTCTAAGTTATCCATTGCATATTGTGTTTCTACTTTTGAAATTATTTGCATATTTTCTTTTCCATATTGCTTACAAAGTGCTCTTACTTCTTTGATATCTTCTGCACTATTTACAAATGAGATTGCTAAAAAATCCCCATTATGTTCACATGCATATTGAATATCTTCCTTATCTTTTTCACTTACATATGGAATATCTAGTTTGATTCCTGGAATACAAACACCTCTTCTACTTTTGATAATTCCACTATTTAAAATTCGACAAGTAATCCCAGTGGCATCTTTTTCTTCTACGATTAGCTTATAGAATCCATCATCTAATAAAATTTCCATTCCTATTTTTATATCTTTTAAAATTCCTCGATAGTTAAAACAAATCACTTCGTTTGTTCCTTCTATTTCTTCTTCTACAATTCGAATTTTATTTCCTGCAACAAGTTCAATTTTATCTTCTTTAAATGTACAAGTTCTCAAATCTGGTCCTTTGGTATCATATAAAATTGCAATGTCTGCACCTAATTCTTCATTTGCTCTTTTGACTAAGGATTCATCCAAGGCTCTTTCTTCTAAAGTCGCATGTGAAAAATTAATACGTGCAACATTCATTCCTGCTTCTACAATTCCTTTAAATGATTCCCAATTTTGTGTAGATGGGCCTATACTACATATTATTTTTGTTTTCTTCATTTTTATCACCTCTTTTTATAAACAGATTTCATTTTATCATAAGAGCTATAGGAATGCAAGAAAATTTTAAACTTTTTCACCCAAAAATATATAACTTTTCATGCGATTTTGTTTCATCATATCTGCTATTATTCTATTATATCAATTTACGCTAAAATTTTATATAAAAAAAGAAGTAATTCAAATGAATCACTAATAATTTTCAGCTTTTTGTTCAAAGTAGCTTTGTGGATGTGCACATACTGGACATACTTCAGGTGCTTCTTCTCCAAAATGAATATGACCACAATTGCGACAAATCCACATTTTAGGTTGCTCACTTTTAAACACTTTTCCATCTTCGATATTTTGTAATAATTTACGGTATCTTTCTTCGTGTTCCTTTTCAATTTTAGCAACTTCTGTAAATAGATATGCTATGCGTTCAAATCCTTCTTCTTTTGCAGTTTTTGCAAATTCATCATACATATCAGTCCACTCATAATTTTCTCCTTCAGCAGCTGCTTTTAAATTTTCTAATGTTGTCCCAATTCCACCTAATTCTTTGAACCACATTTTTGCATGCTCTTTTTCATTGTTTGCAGTTTCTTCAAAAAATGCTCTAATTTGTTCATAACCTTCTTTTTTGGCTACACTTGCAAAATAGGTATATTTATTTCTTGCTTGCGATTCACCTGCAAAAGCAGTCATTAAATTTTGTTCTGTTTTTGTTCCTTTTAATTCCATTTTAATACCTTCTTTCTACTCATTTAGTATAATCTTTTTTCATTTTATTGTCAATTAAAACGCTTTATTTTGTACTATATGAATTTAAAAAATACTGATGCATATCCTTTACAATAGGAAGAGGTGATTACTTGAATATTATTGATAAGCAATTTAAAGAATTTACCAATTATTTAAAAACACTTTCTAAAGAGGAAATTTTTGAGCATACAAAAAATTATTTTTCCAGAATTGATCCTAGTATACAAAATTCTATTGAAGACTATTTTAAAAAGTTTCCTTATTGGGGAAAACTAGATATTAAAAATTTGGAATATGAACATTTTCATTTAAAAGCAGATACATTCTACAATCATTTAAATGAATTCATTTGGCTATATGAACATTTAAATGATTATCGTTCTAAAAAATTACTATTTGCAATTTTAAGCAATTGGTATCAATATGATTTTGTTACTTTAGATAGTGCTCATGAAAAAAATTATTCCCATTATTTTGATTTAGATTTGATTCATTGTGATCATGAAGTTTTTGTAGATTTAGGTGCTTATATTGGGGATACCATTTTAGATTTTATTCATAATTATGGGGAAAACTGCTATAAAAAAATTTATGCATATGAAATTTCTAAAAATACTGTGGAAATGTTGAAACAGAATGTAGGTCATTTACCAGATATTGAGGTGAGGCAAAAAGCAATTACAGATGAAAATGGACTATTGTATGTGGAAGAAAATTGTGTAGATGCATCTGCAAATACTGTAAGTTCTAATGGTAGTCAAAAGGTTGAAACAACTTATTTAGATTATGACATTGTAGACAATATTACCATGATTAAAATGGATATTGAAGGGAGTGAACAGAAGGCTTTATTGGGTGCAGAAAAGCATATTCAAAAAAGTCATCCAAAATTGTTAATTTCTGTTTATCATAATTTAGTTGATTTGTGGAAAATTCCTTCCATGATTGAAACGATGTGTCCAAATGTTTATCATTTTTATCTAAGATCACATGGAGGAAGTATTTTTCCTACTGAAATTGTACTGCTTGCAATTCCAAAATAATAATCTATTTTTCATATTTGTTATAATCTATATTTTGTATATCTTATAACAAAAAAAATCAAGGGTCAAAATATCCTTGTTTTTTTATGCTTTCCATCTAGCAGCCACATCACAATTACTACTATATGGTTCTGGATTTGGTAAATCCATTCGGATAATCATGGGAACTCGAAATGCACGCCCAAATGCCACACATGTACCTGGTTGCAAACTCTTTTGTTTTTCTATAATTTCTGAGTTAATATTTGGTAACATTTTTTTAATATATTCTAAATCTCTTGGATGATTCATTTTAAAGATCATAAAATTCGTACATTGGGATATTACAGTATCGGATAGTTCTACAGGTCTTTGTGAGATTAAATTAAAAATCAATCCATATTTTCTACCTTCTTTTGCTACGCGTTCAAAGATATTATATCCCAATAAAAACCTATCATTATCATTTTGTACATATCGATGTGCTTCTTCTAAAAATATATGAAATGGTATAGATGCACGATCTTTTAAACCTTTTACAAAATCGAATAGCATTCTTGTCATAATTTTTGTAATTACCTTAGCTAATGAATCATCAATATCTTCTAAATTGAAATTAACGATTTGTGCTTTACTATTATTAGAACATGCTACCAAGCTCCCAATATATTGTTCTACTGTACAATAAGTAGGATAAGTAAAATATTTTGCATTTTCACTAATTGCAAGGGCATGCAATCTAACTTTTAGTGTAATAGATTCGTTATATAATTGTTCATTACGCAATAACCCTTCTGAGATTAAAGTAAAATTTAAAGCTTTTTCCATATCATTTAGTGTATATGGTTTTGTATTGGATGCTTCATATTGATCTAATGTTTCATCAATAAAACTAGAAATATAGTTTGTAACTAAGATACTTTCTGTAAACTGACCTTCCTTATCAATAATAAAGCAATCTCTAAATTTACGAATATAGCCAATTCCTTGTACATCAGTCTCTAAATTAAATTGAGGGGTAGAACAAGTTGCGATAATTGTAAAGATGTCATCCCTTTTGGCAGGTGAAGTTTGACTTGTGTATAAAATGGTCATAATGGCTTTGGCAATCACATGGTTTTTATATCGGATTGCCTGCTCATCTGATTCTGCAAAAATAGCTGTCAATTTTAACATTTTTTCTAGGATTGTCAATTGGGAATGGGTTTCCGCAGCTAATAATAGTGCTAAATCATCCAAGCCAAGCAACCAAACAGGGATACGTAAAATATTCCCTTTATCTAACATATTTGTTGTATAATATTTAAAATTATAATTTGGATTCATTTTATTAATATTTTGAAATGCGTTATGATATTCGCCATATGCATCAAAAATAAAGAAGTTAGAACGAAATGGTTGTAACTTAGAATTTGAAAATACATTTTGTAAAAGCCTTGCAACTCCATATGATTTTCCACTACCTGTATTTCCAAATATCGCCATATGATTACTAAATAAATCATTTACATTTACATGAATGGGATAGTTATAAAGAGGTGAATTCCCAATATACATAGATCCATCATCTTCAGTTCCTACCAAACAATTCATTTCATCCTTAGTAATCATTCGCACTTTAGAAGAAAAACTAGGCTTTTGTAAAACGCCTGATACAAATTTATTGGAATATAATTCTCCTAAAAAATGAACTTTAATAATATTTTCGCTAATATCTTCTATTTCTCCTACAATTTTATGATGCTCATCTTCTAAGACAACATAAAAATTAATTAGATTCGTAGCAACTTGAACGCCTGATGCAATTTGCACATGTGCTATATTATCACTCATGTAAATAATTTTTCCTAACATAAAATCACCCTTTTTATTCTCTACAAACATTTTACACTATTTTTATAATTTTATCTATATTTTTTCTAAAAAGTAATATGTACTTGAATGAAAATTTAAATGCACCATCAAAAATAGAATTGGTTAATTTAGTTTTTCAGTCATCACACTTGTAAAACATACTAAAATTTGTATAATATATATCGCTGTTTTGCCCATAACTGAAAGGAGATTTTAAAAATGGGAACTATTTTAGGGAAACCTCATACCACTATTTCTAGAGAAATATTATCAAGAAGAATTTTAGTGAAAGGAAATCACTTTAATAATTTTAATACCAAATGTGATAAAACTGATAGAGCTCCTTTTGTATGTAATGGTTGTCCTAATAAAAACAATTGTAAGAAAAATCGTTATTTCTATCATGCACAAGACGCTAACAATAATTATCGTAAAACTTTAGTTGAATCAAGACTTGGTACTGACTTTGAAAATGATGAATTTAGAAAAATGGATAAAATCATTAAGGATGAAGTGGATAAAGAACATTCTTTTTATATGATTATTTTAGATCATCCAGAGTTTAATATTACAGAAAGAACTTTATATTATTATCAAGAAAAAGGTTATCTATCTTGTAAAAATATTGATTTGCCTAGAATTGTTAGATATCGTAAAAGAAAAAGAATTGTATCTAAAAATAAAAGTGAGAGAAAGGAAAATACTTGTAGAATTAACCGTACTTACCAAGATTTTATTAGATATAAAGATGCCAATAAAATCACTTACTATGTTGAAATGGATACGGTTGAAGGTATTAAAGGTCACTCTGTTTTACTTACTTTAAACTTTATTCCTTTTAACTTTATGATAGCTTATAAATTGGAGAGTCAAACAATATCTGAAGTTACTGATAAAATGAATGATGTTAAGAAATTATTAGGATATGAATTATTTCATAAGATATTTCCAGTAATCTTAACTGATAATGGTAAGGAATTTAAAAGGCCAGATCTGATTGAAGATAATGGTACTGATGTCGTTAAAACAAAAATATTCTTTTGTGACTCCAGAAGAAGCGATCAAAAAGGTAGTATTGAAGTAACTCATGAATATATTAGACGATTTATTGAACAAGGCACTAATTTAGATAAATATTCTGATGAAGATATTTTATTAATGATGAATCATATCAATAATACGAAAAGAGAAAAGCTTAATGGCAAATCTCCATTTGAATTAATGGAAGAAAAAATTGGAAATGAGAATATAAAAAAACTAGGTTTTTATCAGACTGTTGACAAAGTAATTTGTTAAAAGTCTTTTTATTTTTGAAAATATGTA
>CAOJDP010000029.1 GCA_948433085.1 uncultured Caryophanales bacterium | reverse complement strand
ACAAGCAAGTGATTCACAACGAAGTGAAGAACAAGAAATGAGTGGTAGTCAATCTGATTCAAGTAATAATGAGTCTAATTCAAGCGATAGTAAAAATTTTGAAGAAGAAATTGATAATGGAAAATCAGAACAGCAAGATTCAAATAATAGTCAAAACGATCAATCAAATGGCAATCAAAGTAATTCTAATGATTCAAATAATAATGAGTCAAATTCATCAGAAGAGCAAGAAATGAGTGATAGTCAATCTCAGCAAAGTGATAATCAAGAACAATTAAGTCAATCACAAAATAATAGTTCTGAACAAGGTCAAGAATCATCTCAACAAGCAAGTGATTCACAACGAAGTGAAGAACAAGAAATGAGTGGTAGTCAATCTCAACAAGGAGATAATCAAGAACAACAAAATCAATCACAATGTAGTAGTTCTGAACAAGTTTCTTTACAAAAAGATGAAGAAAAACAATTAAATAATAGTTCTCAAGAACAAGATGCTGGTAAAAATGACACTTCGCTTTCTCCAGATGAGATAGAAGATATTCAAGAGGAAATTGAAGTTCCTAGTGAAGAAGAAATTGAACAAACAAGTGATGAAATAGCAAATAATTCTAAATTAACAAACGAACAAAAAAGAGAATTATTAGAAAAATTAAAGAAAAGTATTGAAGAAATTAGAAAAAGAAAAGCAGAAAAATTACAAAGAAAACATATAAATCACGAAAAGAAAGAAATAGAAGAATCAAAAGAAGAAAAATATGAATTATCACAACAAACCAATAACTTTTTAAACCAATTAGGTGAACTTCCATCTTTTGAAGATAGGGATAGAGGTGCTGGATATTCAATTGATACTGAGTCTTATACAGAAGTTCCTGAAAGTATCATTAGAACATTAATTACAAAGTTCTTAAATCAGAGATTTTGTAAACATAATACAGATTTAAATATTAGATCTAATTCATTAGAAAAAACAAGTGGATTTTATAAATGGGAAGTCAAGGATGTAATTACGCATCTACAAACACATCAAGTAACTAAAGTTCTAACAGATAAATATGGTTATGAATATGCAAATGGTAAAAACGAAAATGTTCCATTATCTTTTTACTTTGATATGTCAGGTAGTATGAGTTCATATACTAATATGTTGGCAGTTATTGCAATAGAACTATTGAAAAAAGGGGTTAAAGTTTTAATTGGTTTTAATGAAAGAGTAAATGTTCAGATTGAAAGTATTGAAAAGAATATAACGGTATTAGAACTTGCTGATATATTAGAGAGTGCAGGATATTGGAATGGTTGGGGAAGTTCTGGTAGAGATGGCTATAAAAAAGATTCTAGAGTAAATTTTAAGTACATTGAAAGAAATATAGATAATTATTTAATAGAAAAGAAAGCAGAAAAATGTGTTGTATTTTCTGATTTTGATCCACGAAGTGAAGTTATTAATTTATCACAAGCAGCTGATGTATATTGGTTTTGCTTTGAATCAAGATTCGATTCTTATGATATAGATGATTTTAATGGATTTATATATAAAGTTCAAAATATAAGAGATTTAGAACAAGGACTGTTAAAAGTAAACGAAAAAAGATTTGAAACATTATGCTATATGGATAATCCAAAAAGTTTACAAAAGAAAGTGAGAGTGAAAAGATGATTTCATTTAATGAGGTAAAAAGTAAAATTGAAGCAATGGGATATTATGCAACAAATGAATTGTTGTATGATACTTACAATGCTTTAGTATTATTTAATAATTTAAGTATTAATCCAGGGCAAGATATATTTGCAATTTGTTTAGAAGGTCCTCCAGGTGCAGGTAAAACTGAATTTGCAAAAACATATACCAAATTATCTAATGAACTTTTTCAAAATGTTGAATTAGTTGATTATCAATGTGATGCAACAACAGGAAAAACTGAGCTTTTTGAAGACATTAATATTAGTGCAGCAATTCGTGGTGATGCAGATAATGTTAATATTCCAGGTAAATTAATTGAAGCAATAAAAAAAGTTAATGATGGGAAAAGAGTAGTATTATTTATTGATGAATATGATAAGGCAAGAGAAGAAACTGATGCTTTTTTACTTCAATTTTTACAATCAGGTAAAATTAATTCAACACAACATGGTGATTTAGAGATAAAATATGAATATAAAAGTAATTTACAAGTTATATTATGTAAAAATGATATGAGAGAAGAATTATCAGGACCTCTATCACGCCGTATAAGAATTATTAGATTAGATTATATGAAACCAGCTTTATTCTATAAAGTAGCACATAGATTATTAATAGATGAAACAGAAAATCCTGTAAATGATGGATTGTTAAATTTTGTTTCTTTAATGTATGAGAAAGCTTATGCAAACAAGGAAATGTATAATAGATTGCCATCATGTTCTGAAATGTTAATTGCAATAGAAGATGCAGATAGAGTTATAAAATTAGCAAATGCACCTCAAAGTGTTATTTACAATATTATTATAAGAAATATGTTTAAATCTCCAGATGATATTACAACATTTGAATCATCATTAGATAGAATGAAAAGTCAAGATGAATCAAAATTAGCTGCATTAGTAAAAGCAATGAAAATAAATACTGAAGAAAGTGAAGCAGAGATAAATTTAAACTCATTAATTGCTGAAAAGGTATTTGTAGATGAAAGTAAAAAGTTAGTTCAAAAGACACAAGAAATGCAAGAATTAATTGAAACATATAAAAGTAAATTTGCTCAAATGGAACAAGACAGAAAGAAAGCAATTAGCTATGAAATAGAAAAAATCAAATTAGAAAATGGTAAATTGGTTTCTACTACAAATATGCCAAATGTAATTAGTAATTTTGAAGATGAAAGTAGTCATATTAAAAGAGGACATAATATCTTTAATTTATCGGATAATAACTGGACTGATGTTGCTACATTAAGTAGACCACATTTATCTCATAATTATATAATTGGAAAACTAATAGAAAATGCTAGTGATTTAGACATAAAAATTTATGAAAATGGTATTTTATTACAAGAAAATGGTGAACAAAAACTTATTGTAATTAATGATCTTGATACAAATAATCAGCCTCAGTTCAGAATATTGTCTAGTACACCAGTTATTCCATCAACTTTTATCCAAGATATTGATAATTTTACTAAATTTATAAATGAATGTTATGCTTCACAACCTAAAACTGTAAAAGCTGTAACTGATGAAGCATTAGATATTAATAATTATAGATTGTCTATTGATGCATTGGTATTTAATGATTCTGAAATTCCATTTGATGTTGTAGAAAATGGGGGTTATCATGTTGAATATAGCTCTGATAAGCCAAATCAACCTAATTATCTTTCTATGTTAAAATGTGAAAATCCAGAAAAAGCACTAGAAATATCAAAAAGAATAATGTCTGGGCAAAGCAAGGTGTTGAAGAAATGAATAATGCAAGTTTAATTTTATTAGAAAATGCTAAATCAAAAAAACTTGAAGAATATAAATTAGATGAAAGAAGTATTTCTGAATTCAAAGATAAAATAAAAGAAGTTGATGATGAAACTAAGAAAAATCTAGGTAAAGAGCTTTTTGAACTAATTTCTAGCAAGAAAAAATCTTCTGAAGTAACTGATGATTTTACAAATAAAGTAATAGAATTGATAACGAATGGTGCTGATATAGAATATCAAGATGATAAAAAAGGTGATTTTTCATTATTGCTTTGTGCAAGAAAAGGTTTTTTAGAAATTGCTTATCTTTTATTAAGAGCAGGAGCTAATGTTGATCAAGTAAATAATTATTTAACAACATCAACAATGGCAGCAGCAAGACATGGACATAAGGAATTGTTAGAATTATTAGTTTTATTAGGTGCTGATGTAAATGCAAAATGTTTTGATGGAGATAATGCTCTTATGAGTGCAAAACGACATGGACAACAAGAATGCTTTGATATTTTGATTCATGCTCAATCACATTTAACCCATAGAAATATTGCAAATCAATCAATTTTTGATATTCCTGGAGATTTGTCATTTAATTTATCAGAAATGCCTATATCTATCATTCCTTCATCAAATAATGTTGTATCATTTGAAGATACCCAAAATTTATTAGATGAAGCAGTAAAGAAAATGGAAAGAATAAAATAATTGCTAAACTTTTAATTTAAATTATTTTTGCAATAATTAAAAAATAATAAAACTATAAATTTTGATTTTTTGAAAAAGTGTGAAAAAATAATTTTTAAAAATTTCTGTAAAGCCTTATAAATAAAGGAGAAAACGAGTGTCATAAATTTTTGATTTTCCATTTACCTTCCACTTAAAATGTGCTATTATGGTAATATAGGATAATTAGAATACTATAAAAGCTTACAATTTTTGTAGGTTTTTCTTTGGTATAAATGTGTGTTTTTAGATATGTATTTTTATCTAGATTTTCTATATTATCCTATATATTTGTTTTAATATCTAGTTCAATATGAACTGATATAGTTAGATTAAAAATATAAAATTGGATTTTAGGGAGATATATTGTCTCTCTTTTTTCATGTCCTTTTTTATGTTTTTAAAAAGAAAGGAGCGTGAATTTTATAAATAAAACATGAGGTTATAAGCAAGAATTTTTATAAAAATTAGTGATAATATTTGTTGTTTTTTGAAGATTTAATAATTGATTTTGAAAAAATATCTAAACTGTCGGAGACTAATAGGGGGTCTTAGGGATATGCCCTAACGAGTATTGGGTGTGTAGACACCATGCTTGATAGTTTAAGTAGTAAAAAAGACCAATTTCAGTAACCCCAAATTTCAAAGAAAAGGAGGCATTTTCATGGGAAAATTGTATGTTGATCCTTATTTGTTTCTTTGTAAGAAACTTTCATTTTCATATCAAGAACATTTTGAAATTTTGAAAAAAATAAAAAGGCGTTCTAAATGGTGGAATGCGTTTTGTTATCGAAAGTCAACAGTAGATGGATCTACTATTACTTCTGTATCCGTAGAATGTCTAATTTGGTTTATAGAAGTAGAATTCAAAGAGGGTAATTCAAAAGACTTAAAAATTAATTTTCTTGAAAGGTATATTGAAGTGCTAGAAGACTATTTGAAAATTCCTCATGAAAGACTAGAGTATTGCGATCTACCATTAAAATATTTAAGGACTCATTTTAATAAAACAAAAAATGCCATAGGAGTAGCAACAAATAGAATGCAGAAACATTTTCCTTATCCTCTTAAATATATTAAGTATGGAAAAGTCTATGTTTCTGCTATTGGTGTTAAATGGTTAAATGAAAAGTATTTTAGAACGAAGTATACCCAGTATTTAGAAAACTATAAAGACTCGTTAGAAAGTAGAATTTCTAATTAGTCTTTTTTTGATGTAATTAGTCTTGTGTCTTAAAAATATAATTTAGAGAGGGAGCTGTTTATATGAATTTAACTATTGAGAACTATGATAAGAATGAAAATAGAATTGAACCTAAAAAAATAATTTTAAATCAGGCATTAATATATACATTGCTAAAGAAGTATTTAAAAGAAGTGTAATAATCTATAAGTATTTCATTTTTTGTATAAAAATGGTATTATGTAGTTGCAAGTTTTTTTACAAAAAATGCTTTTATAAAAGAAGGAGGAAAAAATATTAATACTATAAAAGCAGAAGTAAAAAAAATTAAAGCTCTTTATGTTCGTGTATCAACAGATGCTCAAGTTGATGGATATTCAATAGAAGCTCAAATAGAATCATTAGAAGGTTACTTAAAAAGTCAAGGATGGTCCGATTATGAATTATATGCTGATCCAGGATTTAGTGGTAAGAACTTAGAAAGACCTGCAATTGGGAAGTTAATAAAAGACTGTGAAGATGGAAAAATTGATACAGTTTTAGTTTTCAAACTAGATAGACTATCTCGTAGTCAAAAAGACACTTTATATTTAATTGAAGAAATATTTAATAATAATGAAGTTGGTTTTATTTCTGTTAGAGAAAGCTTTGATACGACTACTCCATTTGGTAAGGCAATGATTGGAATATTATCAGTATTTGCTCAATTAGAAAGAGAAACTATTTTAGAGCGTACTAGAATAGGTCTTAAAAAGCGAGCTGAAAATGGTTATTGGCGTGGTGGCGGTAAAACTCCTTTCGCTTATGATTACGACAAAGAAGCAGGTATGTTAGTTGTTAATGGTGAAAGAAAAGTCATCTTTGATTCAATGAAAACATTAAGACTTCAAGGATATAGTTATAATGAACTTTCTAAAGTAACAGGATATGATGAATCATGGATTCAAGGAATATTAAGTTCTAAAACTAATTTAGGGAAGATTCCATTTAAAGGTGAACTTTATGATGGCAAACATGAAGCCATAATTAGTGAAGAAGAATATAAGCAATTACAGGAAATAGAAAAACAAAGAAGCAAGAATCAACATGCAAGTCATTACTTGTTATCAGGTAAAATATATTGTGGTAATTGTGGAGCAAAGTACCGTTATCAAAAATGGGGACAAAGAATTATTTGTTATTGCTACTCTCAACAAAAGAGTAAACCAAAACTAATCAAAGATCCTAATTGTAATAATATAAGACTTGATAGTTTTGAAATTGAGGATAACTTCTTAGAACAATTATTTGCCATGTCTTTAAATGAAGAATTATTTAGAGATACTTTTGATTTATCTAAAACAAATCTTGTTGATGAACTTAATATAAGACTAGATAAGACACAGAAAAAAATTGAAAACTTGATTCAGTTACTTTCAGATAATATAGCAAATGAAGAAATAAAAAAAGAACTTGCTAAATTAACAAGTGAAAAGTCTGATATAAAAAAAGAACTAGAAAATATAAAAGAAAAAGAAAGAGCAACAAAAACTTATGATAAAATTAAAAATCTAGAAAGTGTTTGGAAGGCACTCGAATTTAAAGAAAAAAGAAATGTCGTAGAACAATTGCTAGATAAAATAGTTGTAGATGGTGCGTCGCTAAAGATATATTGGAATGTTAGTGAAAGCTAACATAAAAAATATATAGTTTTCTCTACATATGTCTTAGCTCCCGATTAAAGACATACTGATATTAATCTTTAAAGCTCCTATGATTGTTTTATAAGCATTTGGTAATACTAATTTAAAAAAAGTTTGCGATTTTGTTGCATGAAATGATTTCATCAATTTTAATTTATTAGAATCAGTATCTGCAAATCCTTGAGACACATTGATGATGGTAATTATTACAGAAATAAACAGAGCCATGATAATAATCGATTTCATCCCTGCACCACCCCAAATAATGATGATAGGACCTAACGCAACTTTAGGTAAACTGTTTAGAATGGTTAAATAGGGATCTGCAACTTTAGCAATAAAAGAATTCCACCATAGAAGTGTTGCAATAAGACATCCAATTATGGTTGCAAGTGAAAAACTGATAAAAGTTTCGTAAGTAGTAACCCAGATATGATGGTATAAATTATTAGCTTGATGTAATTTAACAATTGTATCGACTACTTTTTTAGGACTTGAAGAAATAAATGTATTGATGACACCATAATCTGCAAGTAATTGCCATATAATTAAGAAAAATATAAAGATAGATACTTGTGTAAATCGAATCCAGAATCGATTTCTTTTTATTTTTTTTAGATATTTAAAATGTTCTTTACTATACATGAAAATCAATATCCTTCCATATTAAATCATAGTAAGTGGAAAATTCTTTCGCTTTTCTATTTTCAATTGGATTTGATTTATTGGTAAGCTCTATATCATATATGTGCTTGATTTTTCCTGGTCTTTCTGATAAAACAATTACTTTGTCAGACATCGAGATTGCCTCTGATAAATCATGTGTTACCATAATTGCACTTTTCTTTTCTTTTTTTAATATTTTATAGACATCGTCTGATACTGCAAGTCTTGTTTGGTAATCTAAAGCTGAGAACGGTTCATCTAATAAAAGAATATCAGGTTTAGTTGCGAGTGTTCTAATTAGAGCAACTCTTTGAATATAGTGAAGACACTTATTACTTAATTTCCTTATTTTTCAAGGAATTTGTGTGTTCTAATTAAAGCATATTTTTATTTAATATTTTTTATAAATATTTGTTTTTTCTAGTAATTATAAGGATTTAGAAGTGTGTCCTGATACAACCCTTACTTTTACTATTTTTTATTTTAACTTTATTTTTAACAGAGTTATTTGTTTTCTATTTGCTTATTTTCATCTATATATTGGTAGTTAAGTGCATTTTCATTACTAATTACTGATTTACCTAAATTTTTTTCAATATCATCTCTAGCAACTTTTGCAGCATGTCCACCCATTTTAGCAATTTTTTTATTTTGCTCTAATCCATAAGGCATATGTTCTTTAGCAAGTTCACGAGTAGCAATTTCTCCTAAATCAGTAAGAGCAACTTCTATATCAGTCATATTATCTCTTAAAGATTCTTTTCTAATACCTTTATATGATTTATATTCACTTGCTTTCATACCAGACCATTCCTTATATATTTCATTAGTAAGTATTCCATATTCATAATCTTTTGAAATACCTCCTTCTTTCCATATATCAGTTAGTTTATTTCTATCTAGTATTCCTTTTAATCTAGCTTCAATCCATTTATCAGAATATCCTCTTTTACGATAATAGTTAATTGCTCTTTTAATTGCAATTTCAGGATCAAACACTTCATCAATTCTTTCACTACCTAAGTTTGCTAACCATATTTTAAATGGCTCTGCTTTAGGACTTGGAATTGACTCAATAAGTCTTAAAATGTCATTTGTTTTCATAGCATCTCTTAATCTCATTTTTCCATCAGGTGCTAACATTTTCAACTGACTACAATTTGTAGGCACTTCACTACCTTCTTTTTTTAGTCTTGATTTCAATACTGACCAATATTTTCTAGCATCTTTTGGGTTTGCTAAAGCATTTATAACATCAACAACACTAAAGTAATAATCTTCTTTTTCACTATCCCAAATACTTCTAATTTCATTACCTTCAAATAATCCAACAATTGTTTCTAGTTTTTCTTGATTCATTCTTTATCACATCCTTTCATTCAATATTTGGTTATGTAAGTAGAGATTATTCAAAATTCCATTTAATTTGAATATCTCTACTATTTGTTTCTTTATTTAACTTTCCAATATAGATTTTATCTATAAATTCATCTACAATAACTCTGTTTAAACTTTCAAGTTCTTGGTATTTACTAAATATTTCTTTATTATTTTTTGAAGATTCTTCTTTCATATTATAGTAGGTAATCTCATTATTAATTGATTTAATTTGATTACTATACATATCTTCATTTTTATTATAATCAGTAATTAAATCTTGAAATTGTTCTGTTGTGATAACACCATTTACTTTATCTTCATATAAATTTTTTAAATAATTTCTAGTTTTAGATATTTCCTTTTCGATTGTTTCTTTTTGTTTTTCTAATGATTTGATTTTATTACTAAATCTACTTAATTTCTTTTTAGAATCTAAATTGTTTAATTCTTCTTCATCATAGAATTTTTTAATTTTCTTATTAATTGCCTCTAAAACTAAATTAACAAGTAAATCATATCTAATTGAAGACTTATTAATACAATCATCATATCCATCACGATTGCCTGAGCATACAAGATATTCATGTTTAGTAGAGTTCTTTTTTCTCATATAGTGTTCACATTCAAGACAAAATACTTTACCAGAGAAAATGTGAACACTTCCTGTTGTTTTCATAGGTTTAGTTCTTTCTTTCATAGCAATTTGTACTTTGTTAAATGTTTCCTCATCAATAATTGCCTCGTGGGTATTTTCTATTTTAATCCATTCAGTTTTATCTTTGTTTTTAATTTTATGGTTTTTATAACTAACAGTAGTTCTTTTTCCCTGTATTAGATGCCCTAAATATAATTCATTCGTTAAAATTGTTTTAATGGCATTTGTAGTCCATTTTATTTCTTCTCTAGGTCTATTACTAATTACATTAAGTTTAATCCCTTTTCGATACTTATATAGGGAAGGACAGGGTATATTTTTACTATTTAAATATTTTGCTATACCTGTAAACCCGAGTCCTGTTAGATATAAGTCAAATATATCTTTTACAATTTCAGAAGCAACTGGATCTACTACTAATTTATTATTATCTTCTTTAGATACTTTATAGCCAAATGAGGCAAAAGGAGAAATAAATTCTCCTTGCTTCATTTTAGCATTGAAAGCACTTCTAATATTGTTAGATACATCTTCCAGATACCATTCATTAACAAGTCCATTTATTTGTCTTGATTTTTTATTACCTTTATTTGCTGTGTCAGCATTATCAGCAAGACTTATAAATCTAACTCCCCATTCAATAAACTTATTATGAAGATATTTTTCTATGATTTCCATATCTCTTGAAAATCTTGATTGGCTTTTGCATAAAACAACATCTATTTTGCCATTTTCACAATCTCTAATAAGTCTTTCAAACTCTGGTCTATAAGTTCCTGCTCCTGATAAATCTTCATCACAATATTCATCTACTAGTACAAATTCATCACGTTTATCAATCTCTGCCATAAGAAGATGTCTTTGATTTTTGATAGATTCACTATCATCTTCTTTATTTGCTTTGTCTTTATCTTCATCAGATAATCTCTCATAAATACCAACTCTTAATATTTTTTTACTCTCAACACTCTCCATTTCATTCATAACTATTACCTCCAATACAAAGGCAATAATTAAGTTTAAAGTTAAACTTATAACCAATACTATTATAACATTTATTTAAGAAGATTAACATTAAACTCCATCAGTTCTATAATTTTATATAGCTTTTTATTAACTATTTCTTTTAACTTAGTATCAGTTAAATTTTCTGGAACAATATCAATAATATTGTATTGCATAAGTTTTCTCCTTTCATACTCAAGTTTGAGAGATAAAAAGGCATTTGTAATTAATATTTTGTAAATTTTTCTTCATACTATCAATCCTCCATTCATTACTTAATTTAAAATAATATTTTGTGGTACATTTTTACTTTAAAAGGTTATTTTTATTTATAATTTAGCATTTATATTAATTTTTTATTTATTTTATGATTACAATGTCTTTTTATTAAAATAATAAGAGTTAGTTATAATTACATTCCTATTTCAAAGTCATCTGATTTATCTTTTTCGCTTCGCTCATATTTACGATTAACACCACTTGCATAATATTCCATATCATCATAGTTAATGTCGGAATCTTTAGAAAAGTGAATACCTATCTTATGACCTAAAGCTCTGCAAATTTTATCACAGAATTTAAACATCTTTTCTTTAAAATTATTAAATGTTTCTTGTATTTCATTAACTTTAGATTCTAGTTTTTCGATAATAGAATTTTTTTCTTTTATTACTTGTTTTTGTTTAGAAATAGTTAATTCTTGCTCATATATTTTTGTATCTCTTTCTTTAATAGCTCTACCATCTTTTAACTTTGAATTTTCAGTTTGAAGATTTCCTAATTTTTTAGTAAGTTCATCAAGTAATACATCTTTTTGTTTTATTATATTTTTATTACTAGAGTTTTCTTTTTGCATTTGTTTAGAATAATCAATCAAATTATTAATATCTTCATCTTTATATCCTATAACTTTTCTTTTTACAGGATTTAAAATTTCATTTGAATCAAAATTAGATATTTCTTTTGAAGCTTCTAATTCAATTTCATTTAATTTTTTATTCTTTTCAAATTCTATTTTCATATCATTAATTTGTTCATTTAAATCTTCAATTTCTTTTTCAGCTTTTGTTTTATGATGTTTATTATCCCCAATGTTTCCTCTAAAGAGATGATAGCCTTTTTCAGTCATATACTTGTTGTAATCATCTTGGATTTTTGCATAAGATGTTTTCCCACCTAACGTTTTCCAAAACTGATCACAATTTAGAAATTTTCCTTTTTCTGTTTTAAAAATATTTTTTCCATTCTTATCTTTCTTTTGAACTGGGTACATTTTTTTATTTCCTTTTTTATCTATTCCTTCTCGATAAATTATATTTCCATTATTATCAGTTTCAAAAACTTTTCTTTTAACTTCATTAACAACAGGCATAAAGTAAAAGTGTAAATGTGGAGTATCTTCATCATAATGAACTTGTGCATATACTACATTATCTTTACCCACAAGATTTTCTAAAAAGTTATAACTATCATTGAAAAAGTTTTTAACCTTTTCAGGTATATCATCATTAGACTTAATATCAGGCACTAGAATAGCTTTACCCTTGTCTTTTCCGACTTGATGAGTTCTACCACTATCTTTAAATTTCATTCCCAAACCTTGAAAAAATTCTTTTCCACTTGTAACGATAGCACCATTTAATAAATTGGTATTCTTGCCATCATTATAATATATTTTATTATCTTTTAATTTAGAATAGACTTGCTCTTGTAGAGTAGGTTTAGATAAAGGTACATAAGAATAATTAAATATTGTTCTTTCTTGATCGTAATTACCTGTACCTTTTCTTTTTGTAAGTTCTATCCCAAGTCCACCTAAATCAGCAGATTTATATTTGCTTTCAAATCTTAATACTTGGTTTCCATCATACATTTAATTCCTCCTTTGCTTATGCATCTTTGGGGGGAAGGTCATTTATTGACCTATCTCACTAGGGCATAGCCCACGTGAGATTAGGGAGTTCCCTAATAACCCCTTGCTTGTTTAATCGCAGGATGCCTAAACTAACGTAAAGGCAAATGCTTATAAACAAGATTAAATAATAAGCACCTACTAGGTACTTATCATTTAATAAATTATGAAAGAGTAAACCTTTCATAATTGTAAAAATATTCACTATCGCCACTTTCATCAGCAGAGCTGACAAAACGTGCCTCGTTCATTTTTTACCTATAACTTTTTAGAAAAAAGTTACAAAAATACTTATGAAAATTATTCATTTTCATAAGTAGGTTCTTCATATTTTGCAACATATATTCTTTCAGTTCCTGTTCTTTTAGCTTCAATATGAAGGCCTTCTTTTTCTAAATTATCTAAATTACTTTTTAATAATTTTCCAAATACCGATGGTACTATTTGTAAATTTAATTTACTAGTTATATCAGATATTGTGAATGAAAATTCTTTTTGTTTTATAGCATAATTTAGAAAAATTAATAGATTAGGATTTAAGTCATTGCTATCAGTTTCTGATTTCTCAAAAATTAAATTTTCATTTCTTTTTAAAACTAAATCTATACTTTCAAAGTCTCTGCTTTCATAAGTAAATAGAATTTTATTTTTAAGATTTTGATCGAATTTTAAAGTGAAAATCCCATCAACAGAGCCATCTATTGCAGTTGATCCAAGCGATTTATTATTCTTATTTAAGTGATGAATTAACAAAATAGTAAAGTTATATTTTTTACATAATTCTCTAAATTTAGGGATAACATATTGCCCCATATCTTGATAATTATTTAAGTCATAACCATTATTCATATCAATCCCACTAAACATATCTATGATTACAAATTTCCCATTTAAATCACTAGCAAACTCTTGAAACTCTATTTGTAAATCCATTAAATTTAATTTTCTTTCATTTATTTCCTGTTCTTTTAATCTAAAATTATCATCTGTAAATTCTAATTTCATTTTATCGATTCTATCTAATATTTGTGAGAAATTCATTTCTGTGCTAATATATAAAACAGGAGATGGACTTGTTCTAAATCCTAAAAAGTTTGTTCCTGTTGCTATGGAGTTAGCAAGTTGAAGTGCCAACAATGACTTGCCAACCTTTGGTCTAGCAACAAGACAATATAATCCATTAGATTTCATAAGATTATCAACTATGAAATCTTTTTTTATAGAATTTTTTCTCATTTCACTTATTGTTTTCATTAGGATTCTCCTCTCTAATTGTTATACTTTTTAAATAATCTACATCAATTTTTAAATAATCAACGACAATATTCATAGGTAAATCCCTTGTATGAATTTCATAATTTAATTCTTGCTTAATATTATTTCTGATTTTTAATGCTGAACTTCTACTTAATCCTGTTAATTTCATTAAATCATTAATATTACACCATGTTTTTGATACTAACTTAAGTGTTTCTTTTGCATTCATTTAATACCTCTCTTTCTTTATTTTGATGGTTTTAGTGTTACCAACAACTCCCTTTAAGGATGTATATATAGTAGTTAGCCATATATGTAACGAAGATTTTAGTTAATCTACAACTCTCGTGCCAATAGAGATATTTACCTTGCATTTGTTTAACGAGTCGGCAGAATATCGGTGATGTCCAACTCTATTCAATTGTCAAAGAACTATTAAGGTTGTAAAAACATTAAAATTGCAACCTTTAAGTTAATGATAAACTAATAAAAATTATTTGTCAATAAAAAAGTCGCAATTTTTATTAAAAAATAACTAAAAAGTTGCAAAAAGAATTAAAATGTGTTATATTTATATTGCGAAAGGAGTTTTATTCGTATGAAAGACAATAATGAAACTGTTGGACAAATGATAGCTCGAGCAAGAGAAGAGAAAAACTTATCTAAAAGAGAACTTGCTAGAATTGCTAAAATTAGTGATACTGAACTTGCTAGGATTGAATCAGGAGAAAGAGAAATACCAAATCCTAAAACATTAAGAAAGATTAGTACACATATAGGAATAAACTACAATGATTTAATGTATGCAGCAGGGTTAGGGTTTCAAGTAACCCCTTTAAACCCATTTTTAATTAATTATTATTCAGGATTAAAAGGAGACCAAATTGTTGACGCTATTTTAAATACATCATCAGTAATTAAAAACTGGGAAGAATTAGTAGAACAATTTAAGGAAGATTTAAAAACAAAAGATTATAATGAGGATCAAAGAGAACAAGTAGAACAAACTATTGAAGATACTGAATATCAAATAAGAACTGCTAAGGAAATAGTTAATGTATTAAACAGTGCTAGAAGAAAGGAGAATATTGAAAATGCAAAGAAAAACTAAAAAGAAATTTGATATTATTAAAATTATTATCAATTTAGTATTACTTACATTTATGATTTTGAGTATAACATTAAAAGAAAATACTTATTATGCTTGGTATTGGATTATGGTATCAGCTATGCTTGTATATGAAGTATATTATTCATATAAATGGATAAAAGTTGATGAATGGAATATTGATAAACACAAATCAAAAGCAATAAGATATTCTTATGATGGATTAACAACAGGAACAATTATATTGTCAGGAGCTATATATTTAACAGTAATGGGATTCGAGGCATTTCAACGCAGTATAAAAACAAATATTTATATAGTTGTTATAGTATATATTTTATTTACAATATCAATACTATGTAATTATTTAGCGATAAATAGTGCAAATAGAGATACTAAAAGACTTGCTGAAAAAACATTTAAATACAAAAAATGATGACAGGAATGACAGGAAAAATTAGGAGTATCCCTCCTAAAAATTGCTGTCATGCTGTCATAGGTATTTAAACTTGAGTTTATCTCTTTAAACCTTGATTACATATATTAATAAATTTTAATCTGATTTTTAACAATTTTTTTTAAAACAATTGATTAATTTGACAAAATATGATATATTTACTTTGACAAGATGTGAGCAGTATTAACATCAAAATTTGAGTGATAATACTGTTTATATTTCAAGCTATATTATCATTCATTAATTGATGCTACATTTCTCCTCTTGCAAAAGGGAGGAGGTGAAATAATGAAAAAAAAAGAAAAATAAATCATTTGTTTTTGGAATCATTGCAGTGATCGGGATGATGTCAACTGTAGCAGTATTTGCAGGACAATCTGGTTTTTATTTAAGCATACCTCGTACACAAGGATATGCTTATACAACTGATAGCATGGGTAATGGGTATATTACAGGTGCAAGTTCTAACCATGCAAATGTATATCTTGAAGGATTTACTGGTATTGAGGCTGTAACATTCTATGCAGGTGCACTTTCAAGCAGTGGTGATACTTGGGGAAAAACTGGTGGTGTTATTTATAGAGCTGACTTTGAATCTGGTGAAGAAAATGAAGTTACTGCTCCTTACGGTTATACATATGGTAATGGACAAAAAATGGGTATGAGAGCACGCAATCATAACTGGTCACTAAATACAGGTGGAGTTAGTGGTGTAGTAGACTATCATTAATTTAAAGTAATAAAGCAAACACCAATTTTAATTGGTGTTTGTTTAATTTACTAGAAAGTTGTAGGTGAATTCATGAAAGAATTTGTATATAGTTTGAAATGTCTGATTTCAAAAAAAGAATTTTATTTTTCTATAATTGGTATTCTATTAATCAATTTGATTCATGTGTTTTTAGTTATACATTATAACAGCGATCCAAATATATTATATGAAACATGGTATAAATCAGAATATTTATATATTTTGTACAATGCCTCTGTTAATTTGAATATGATAATTATAATAGTGTTTCCTATCGTTTGTTCAACAATTTTGTCTGATATAAATTTTTTTGAAAAAAAGCAAAGAATAAATAATCTTTTATATACTAGATTAAATCAAAAAAAGTTAATATTTTCAAGATTTATAATAATTTTAATGACTGTATTTTTAATAAATTTTTTAGCATTTTTATTAAATTATTTTTCTTTATATTGTATATATGGAAGTGGAAATGCTCTTACTCATTTTCAAAGCCCAGCATTTTATATGATAAGTAAAAAGTTTTTATTTTTAGATTCATTACGACTATCTAATTTACATTTATTTTTAATATGTATAACTGCTCATGTATCTTTCTTATTGAGTTTATTATCTGTATTATCTTATTCAGTATCATTTTTTGTAAAACAAAAAATAATGATTTATGTGTTTCCTTTTCTAGTTTTGATATTAGCAGAATTTATTTTGCCATCATTTAATTTAAATACATATTCTATAGTTGGTCAATTGCAGCCTTTATCAGCATTTAGAATTGAAAATGCTTTAATTCTATATTGTGTTTTATTAATGACTAGTATAATTTTATTAATACTTGGTTGTAAAAAGAGGGATTTACTGTGAGATATATAATTAAGAGTAAACAATTATATTCTATTGTTTTAGTAAGTATTGTAATAGGCTTTTTTTTAGGAAATAGTGCAAAGAATAATTTTTTAGAATCATATATAGGAAACATGGGAAATATATCTATAAGATATTTTTTAATAATTATTTCAATCGCTATTGAGTATATTGTGTATAAGACATTAAATAATTCTTGCATTATATCAAGATATAAAAATAAACAAAAATTTTTAAAGGAGAGTATGAAAACTGAAATTATACTTAGTATAATAATTTTTTCAATTTTCAACTTTGCTGTCTTGCTTATTTCTTTGCCAATATCAATAAAATATATAATTGATATAGCAATCATAAATGTTAATATTATTCTAATATATATAACATTTTCTTTAATGGTTAAAACATTTGATATTTTTATTAAAACTCATTATATATCATCAATTGTTTTAGTTTTTATATATGTTAGTTTTGATTTTATTTTGGAGCATTTTAACTTTTTCTTCTTTAATAATAAATTTTTTGATTTAGGTGCAATATATAAACTTTTTTATATGTATAAAAATAATATAGCTTATTTTATTGTTATTATTATTTTAGATTTAAGTTTATTTACATTATTAAATTTGAAAATTAAAAGGAAGGATTATATACTAAAAAATGATGAGGAGATATAATAAAAAACAATTAATGATATATATATTTATATTAGTAATTACATGTATATTGAAAATGCCTTATATAACGGAGATTATTGATGATTATTCTCTTATACCATTTAATATAGTAGTTTATTATTCTAAAAATAATTATATAAATTTTGTATGGCTTATTCCGATAGTTGCAAGTTCTTTTATCCTTACAAGTACACTATATTATAAATTAATAAACTTTGATGTTAGATTTAAAAATCGATATAGATATTTATTAGAACTCCTGAAGGATAATTTATGGAGTAGTATACTATTTGCGCTATTTACGACTATAATGCAATGGTTGATATTTGCAATTTATTTTAAATTTAATATTGAAATAAATGAAATGTTATGCATAATTATTATAAAATATGCATTGGAAATTTATCTTTTGTCTATTAGCATTTTAATTATTTCGTTATTGATTAACAATTTTATATATTCATATGTTATAATTATTTCAATAATAATTATATTGATTAATTCATTTAGGGTGCCATTTTTTCCTTTTGTTAATTTATATTGTGATTACAATATTAATATTATTGATATTATAATGGTATTCATTTTGGTTTTATTAATAAAATCTATATATGAAAAAAAAGATCTAGGAGGTGCAAAAAATGAAATTGACTGTTAAAAATTATACGAAGAAAATAAAGGAAAAAGTTATTCTAGATAATATAAATTTAGAATTGCTCAATGGTAATGTCTATGGTTTTTATGGAAGAAATGGTTCTGGAAAAACAATGTTATTTCGTGCTATATCTACATTAATATTTCCAACAACTGGAGATGTGTTAATTGATGGGGAGTCAATTATTAAAAACAAATATGATTTAAGTAATTTTGGAGTATTAATAGAAATGCCCAATTTTTATCCATATTTGTCTGGATTCGATAATTTGGATATATTATATCGTATTAACAATAAAAGTAATAATCAACATATAGACGATATATTAAAAAAAGTTGATTTATATGAAAATAGAAATAAGAAATATAGAGAGTATTCATTAGGAATGAAACAAAAACTAAGAATAGCCCAGGCAATAATGGAAAATCAGCAAATAATAATTTTAGATGAGCCAACAAATGGTCTTGATGAGAAATCAATTCAGAATTTACATAATATAGTATTAGAATTGAAAAAACAGAAAAAAATGGTTTTATTGGCAAGTCATAATATGGAAGATCTAAAACTCTTATGCGATAAAATTTTTTATATTTCTAATGGAAAATTAAAGGATAAAAAAGAGGGATAATAAATGAAAAAAGTCTTGATTTATATTTGTATATTTATTGTGTTTTTATTTGGAGGCTCAATTATCATTGGTAGATCCCTAATAAGTCATATTAATTATAATAATTTTGTTTCTAATGTTAAATATTTTTCTACTCCTATAGAATATGTATATAACGATTTTAAGCAAAATAAAGAGATATTTATTGATGATAAAAAAATAAATAATATTGAAGAGCTAATTGATAAGTCGGAATATGTTTTAAAAATTAAGATAGTAGATAATCCAACTTTTTATGGAAATGGTATAATAAATAATGCTAAAATTTTGGAAATAATAAAAGGAGAAGATAAAAATATATATGTTGGTAATGAAGTAAAAATCTATGATTTAATTTCCTATTGGTCTGGAGATTATATCAATTATTATGGTGGGATGACCCCACTAAATCCTAAAAACGAATATATTGTTTTTTTAAAAAAGGCAGAAAATGCTAATCAAGAAGGGGCATATATTTTTAGTAGTATTAGATATGGATATTTTAATATATCAACATTAGAAGCTAATATTTTAACTAATTATATTCAAGGAAGTTTGACAGTTCAAAAGATTATGGAATATGATTATGTTGAGATGAATTGTGATTCTTCAGGGTATAATTCATGTGATAATTATGCAGAGGATTATTCAAAGTTAAAAAGACAATTATTCAATTATATGGCAAATGAATAGTTTATAATTAATTAAAGGTCATCTTTAGCACAATTTTTTATATAAGAAAGATACATAATAATATAAGTCTATATGACGATATTTAAAACTATCTGTCTTCTATTTTTATAATGATTTAGTTAAATCATATAATAACTCTATGTGAATGGAAATTTTAACACAAAAAAATCCTAGTAATCTTTATGACTACTAGGATTTTACTTTGTCTATTTATTCATTAGTGAATAACAATAATCATACACATATAAGTGATTATTAATCTCTTTATTTATGGTTTTGTCTTTAAAATCAGTTTCATATATATTAAATAACATTTCAATAGAAAACTTCTTTTTTTCTTCATCGTTTAATTCTAAATAGTTGGCTGATAAAAATAATAAGTGCTTATATTTAGCAAAATTAACAATAGTTTTACTATAACTTGGATTTAACTTATTTAATACTTCTTTTAATAGAATAATCATATCCTTAATATTAAAATTAATCTCAAAATTTTTATTTTCTAATAAGTATATTGCAAGTCTAATCTTATCAATATTCTTTAAATCATCAAACGTATTAACTAAATCAATTACTTTATTTGTATTACTATCTAATAACATATTTTTTACCTCTTAACTTTCTATGTTTTCGTTATAAGTTTCTTACTTAATTATTACCTTGTGTCTATACTATATTCATACAACTCTTTGTCGCATTCCTCCAGATAGATTTTCAGGATAACGATACATAAATTCTTTTAGTCCATAGGTTTCTAATAAGTGCATAACATATTTTATATTTTCTTCGGTTAATTCCTTCTTTAATTCAAGACCAAGTAAACAGTTGTCCAAAATAGTTCTAAAATCAAAAAGGCAATCTTGTTGTAACATATAACCTGTACGTTTGCCTTTTTCTTTTTCCATTGTTCCATCAGATGGCTCCATTAAACCTGATAATATGGATAAAATTGTTGATTTTCCACATCCACTTGGGCCTACAATTGAAACAAACTCTCCCTGTTTTAAGGTATAAGAAAAATTATCTAAAGCTAAGATTTCTTCTTTTGGTGTATGATAAATTTTTCTTAAATTTTCTATTTTAAGTAATGATTTCATTTATTTGAATATTTAGTCTCTACTAATTCTTTATAAGGAGCTTTTGTTGTTAATTCTCCACTGTTGGCCATGATCTCTTGAATATGATTAAAATCTTGTTCTTCAATATAAGTTGTCGTAAACCATGAATCAATGTCCATGTATCTTTGAACAATTGTGGTTAAGTCATTTTTTGAAATATCTGGAAAGTAGTCAATGATTTGTTCTGCAATTTCTTTGGCACTATGGTTATGTACATAATCAAGTCCTTTTTGAATTGCTTTTGTAAAACCTTCAATAACTTCAGGATTGTTTTCTATATAAGACTTTTTAGCGTTGTATGCAGTATAAGGAACAACGCCACCTAATTCACCAACAGATGCGACTACATATCCATATCCTTGTTTTTCTAATTGTAAAGCGCTAGGCTCAAATAATGCGACAAAGTCCCCTGTTCCTCCAATAAACGCTCCTGTTGTAGAAGCAAAATCAATACTAGTATCAAAGTTGGTTTCGCTCGTTTTTACGCCATTTTGATTAATTGCATATTCTAGTGTCATTGCAGGCATTCCACCTTTTCTTCCTGCAATAATATGTTTTCCTTTAACATCTTCAATTTTGAAATTGTCAAATTTTTTTCTAGATACTAGAAAACTACCATCTCTTTTGGTCAAAGCAGCAAAACTTTTTAAATAATCTTTTTCTCCATTATTGTATACATAAATAGTTGCTTCACTGCCACTAAATCCGATTTGAACATCACCTGATAAAACAGCAGCAGTTACTTTATCTGCACCAGATGTTAGAATAATTTCTACATCTAAACCCTCATCTTCAAAGTATCCTAATTTATGTGCTAGGTATTGTGGTGCATAAAAAATTGAATGTGTTACTTCTGCTACTTTTACTTTTTTCAAGTTAGATTCTTTTTTAGTAACAACAAGTATAATACATAATATAGCAATTAAGACAATACAAATTATAGAATAAATAATTTTTTTCATATAAATTCCCCTTTCTTTTCTCCATATTATATGTAGATAAAAAAAGATGGAATGGGCATAAAGTAGGTTTTTATTTATATTCTTGTTCATTTATAGTTACTACTCAGCCATAGAGATTAAATAAAAAAACACAAAAGTAAAAAAATGTGA
>CAOJDP010000028.1 GCA_948433085.1 uncultured Caryophanales bacterium | reverse complement strand
AAACAAATGCCAAGGTGGATATGTGAATGGGACATGGAACGATTGTTTAACAGGAACAAATACATGCCAAGGAGGATTTACAAGATAAAGGTAAAGTTAACATTTTAAAAAGATAGAAGTGAATTTCTGTCTTTTTTGTTGGGCTGATTTATACAAAAAAAAAGAAAACTATTTTTCCTTTAACATATTTTTAATTTTTTCTGTATTTTTAAAGCTCAATTTTGCAATCTCTTTCATAATCTCTATTCCATGATCTTGTATAATTTTTGCTCCAACTTTATCTACAGTTGCACTTGCTCCTTTCGGTAAACTGATACCTAAATATTTTTCTATTTTTTCAAATTCCTTTAAAAAAACATAACGGCTAATCATAGAAGCACACGCAACTGACAAACATTTACTTTCCGCTTTTGTCATAAAGGTAATTTTACGATATGTAGGAGTTTTTTTTAAATAATTGAAATAAACAGAGGGTGCAGCAAATTCATCTACCACTACATAATCTGTGTTTGGATATTTTTCTGTTAGAGCAAGTAAAACTTTATTATGCAATATGGCTTTAATTTTATTCATATTGATATCATTACTGTATTTTTCATTATATTGTGGATTTGATAGTACATAACAAGCATATGGGATTTTTTTTATAATCAACGGTACTAATTCCATAATTTTTGAATCATCTAATTTTTTGGAATCTGTAACACCTAATTCTTCTAAATATGGAATATTCTCTTTTTCAACATAAGCTCCAGTTACCACAATTGGCCCAAAATAATCGCCAGTTCCAACCTCGTCAGAACCAATTGTAGTTGCATAATAAATTTTTGAATTAATCAATCGTTCTTCTTGGTCTTTCTTTTTTTTCTTTTCACTATTTTTTTCTTTTAAATCTGCATTAGGGTTTAAGTGCTTTTCCATTTCTTTCCACATATTTGCATCAATGTCTGCACTAATTCCTTGGAATACCACTTTCCCAGATTCATACAAAGTTACTACAGTGTCTTCTTCATCTGCTTGAAAAATGGCATAAGCAGGTGTTTTAGTTCTTTTTTTATCCTGGAAATATTTTATCATTTTTTCTTTTGTATTTTCACTAATTTTAAAAGATATGGTCATATATTTTCCTCCATCTAATTCTATTTTACCATAAACAGTTCAAATCGTGCCTTTTTTTATTGAATGTGAAACCTTTTTCATATTGTGCGTTTATAAAATATGCATTTAAAAACCTCGTTCCTTATTCAAGAAACGGGGTCACTATCACCCTTTTTTTCTTCGTTCATTTCGTGAAAGGCGGCTTCTAAATCATTATCATCTGATAATGGTTGTGTTCCTTTGATATAATAAAATATTTTTTTATGTGCAGAATCTGTACTTACAGGCTTTCCACTAATAGGGTCTACTAAGACACCAACTACATTAGAAGGTGTTTGATACCAATTGTTTTCTTTCTCTTTTAAATAACTTTCCATGGTATCTATCCATGCATTTTTCATTAAATTACCATCACTTACTTCAGTTTCTGCGTTATCATCATAGCCAACCCACATACCAAGGATTACATCTTTATTATACCCAAAAATTAAGTGGTCTGTATTGGTAGTTCCTGTTTTAATGGCATAAGTTTTTGTCATTTTTGGTGCAATGCCAATACAGGTAGGATAATTATAATCAATAAATTCCTTAGAAGCAGAATTTGCCAATAATTCATTTAAGATATAAACAGTGCTTTTATTTAAAATATTTTCTTTTTTTTCTTTGTATTCATATAATACATTGCCATTCATATCTTCTACTTTTTTTATAAAGTGAGGTTCTATTTTATATCCTTCATTTGCAAATGTTGCGTATGCTTTCATCATTTCTAAGATATTAATTTCTTCTGTTCCCAGTGCTAAAGAAGGAATAGGATTTAAATTGGAAGAAATCCCAATACGAGAAGCAAATTCTACCAAATTATCTTCTCCCAAAAATAAGTGGGTTTTCACTGCATAAATGTTGTCAGAATATGCAATTGCGGCTGCCATACTAATTGGTTTATTGCCATAGGTTTCTGCATAATTTTGTGGTGTATAAGTTTTATTTTCTGAGAAAGTAAACGTTGTTTTTTCACTTGTAAAAGTAGTAGAAGCAGTAAATCCATTTTCTAAAGCAGTATAATATAAAAATGGTTTCATCGTAGAGCCTACTTGTCTTTTGGAATTGGTAACGCGATTAAATTGACTTTTATTATAATCTCTACCACCTGCTAATGCGAGTATTTCTCCAGTATTGGGATCCATCATAACGGATGCGACTTGTAAATCTTCTTTACTTTCTAAATTTTTAGAAATACTTTGATCTAAATCGATTTGTGCATCCATATCTAGATTGGTGTATATTTTAAGTCCACCTGTTTCTAAAAAAGAGGAAGGGATTGTTTTTATTTCTTTTAATTCTCTCATTACTGCATCTTGATAATACATAAGCGTCGGAACATTTTCATTTTCTTTTTTTCCATAATAAACAAGCTCTGTTTCATATGCTTCATTTTTTTCTTCTGCTGTAATATATTTATTATTTACCATTGCTTGTAAAATGATGTTTTGTCTTTTTTTTGCATTTTCAGGGTTTGCGATTGGTGAGTAATTGGAAGGGGATTTTGGAATGCCAGCTAAAATAGAAGCTTCTGCCAGTGTTAAATCTTTTGCACTTTTGTTAAAATAATATTTGCTTGCATTTTCAATTCCAAAAATGCCACCATAATTGATTGTATTTAAGTAACCTTCTAAAATTTCATCTTTACTATAATGGGCTTCTAATCTTACTGTTAAAAGTGCTTCTTCTATTTTTCGGTACCAAGTTTTATCAAAATCTAAAAATAGATTCTTCGCATATTGTTGTGTAATAGTGGAAGCGCCTTGTAATGTTTTGCCATGTGTAATATTAATGAGTAAAGCTTTTCCAATTCGTAAAATATCAAATCCTTGATGTTTATAAAAGTTTTTATCTTCTGTCGCAATTGTTGCTTCAATAATATAATCGGACATTTCGTCGATGCCAATCCATTCATCATTTGTTCCAATATATAATTGGTCCTCATTATCATATAAATAGATTTGGTTTGCAGAGTTAATTGATAATTTACTTGATAATTTTGCATATGCAAAAATACCGCCGTAACCGATGCAGAGTAATAGTAAGAAAATGCCAATTAAACGAAGCGATTTTTTTAGAAATTTCATTTGAATTCACCTCTATGATTAGTATTCTTAAAATTTGGAAATTTATAACATTTTGTTTTAAAAAATGAAAGAATGTAAAAAATATAAAAATATAGTGCATTTATGAAGTAAGTATGCTATAATGCTAACGAAATGAAAAAAAGAGGGATTTGATGTCAAAGATTTTAATTCACGCAATATTAGAAAATCAAACAGAAAATGAACAATATAAAATAGAGACAGTAGGAATCAAAAGAGAAAATATCCTTCAATATCAAGAACAGGGAATTCGTATAATCTTAACCATAGAAAAAGAAAAAATATATATGAAGCGAATTCAAAATGAGTCTCAATTAGAGTGTACATTTGATAAGACTTTGACAACAGAGGGAATTTATGATATAAAAAGTGTCAATATGATATTTTCTATCAAAGTGCATACAAAAAAGTTACAAATACAAAATAATCAAATAAGGATAGAATATGATTTAATACTTGAAAATGAACCATTAAAGGAATTTTCTTATCAGTTAAACTATGAGGTGATATCATGATTACAAAAATTTTAGAAGATTTTATAAATCAAAAAATAAAAAAATTAAATTATACAGAAACTGTCAAAGTAATCATATCTAACCGAAAAGAACTATGTGATTATCAGTGTGATGCCTGCTTTAAATTGGCTAAAATTTATCATAAAAGTCCAATTGAAATTGGGACTGAAATTGTAAATAGGATTCAAAGTAGTCCTGAATGTAGTGAATATTTTAAAGATATTACATTCGTACCACCTGGTTTTATCAATATGACTTTAAGTGATGAATTTATTAATAAACAAATTGAACAAATGATGCGACAGGAAAAGTTTGGAATTCAAAAACCTGAGAAGCAAGATACTTATGTATTAGATTATGGTGGCGCAAATATCGCAAAGCCTCTTCATGTTGGACATGTAAGACCAGCAATTGTTGGGGAAGCTATCAAACGTATTATTGAATATATGGGGCATAAAACGATTAGTGATGTGCATTTAGGAGACTATGGTCTACAAATTGGGCAGGTAATTTATGGATGTTTAAACGATCAAAAAACTGTAGAAGATCTTACATTAGACTATATGGAAATGATTTATCCAAAAATGAGTGCGCTTTGTAAGGAAAATGAACAAATCAAAAAAGAATGTGCTGAAATTACAAAGGCATTACAAGATGGAAATCCTGAATATCAGAAGTATTTTATTAAAATTAAAGAAATATCTGCTAAGGATTGTAAACGTATTTATGATTATTTAGGAGTTACTTTTGATTTGTGGAATGGAGAAAGTGATTCTTATCCATATATCGAAATGACAACAGAGATTGTTCAGAATTTACTAGTAGATAGTGAAGGCGCCAAAGTGATTTCTGTTACAGAAGAAACGGATACGAAAGAATTGCCACCTTTGATTTATCAAAAAAGTAATGGTGCTTATCTATATGCAACAACCGACCTTGCCACTATTTATGAACGAATGGAAAAATATAACCCTGATTATATTTTATATATTACAGACAGTAGACAATCTTTACATTTTGAACAAGTATTTCGAGTAAGCAAAAAAAGTGGATTGTCTAAAAATACAAAACTAGAATTTTTGGGGCTTGGAACGATTAATGGTGCAGATGGAAAGCCATTTAAAACCAGAAATGGTGAAGTACCTAAACTAGATTACTTATTTGAACAAATTAAGTGTATTTTCTTAGAAAAAAAAGAAGATAATAAAGATATGCAAGAAGAAGATATTGATAAAATTGTAAATGCAATATTGAAATTTGCTGATTTGCAGAACAATAGAGAAAAAGATTATATTTTTGATATTAGTAAATTTGCAAATGTAATTGGGAAAACAGGTCCTTATATGTTATACACCTATTTAAGAATTGAAAAGATTTTGTCTAAAGAATGTGTTACACATCAAATGAGCAATTGTATTCATAATGAGGATGATCGTAAATTAAGACTAAAATTATTAGAGTTAGAATATGCATTACAAGGGGCATTTACAGAGAGAATGCCAAGTATTTTGACAGAATATATTTATTCTCTTGCACTTTTAGCTAACACATTTTATCAGAATAATCATATTCAAGGATTAACGGATGAAATTAAAAAACAAGATTGGTTATGTTTATTTAACTTAACTAAGAATGTAATTAAAGATATGTTGCATTTAATTGTAATTGATATTCCAAAATTTATGTAAAATATTTTTTATTCATGCATAGTATGATATGAAAACAGTAGGAGGAAATTTTATGAAATTAAAAAATATGCCAATAGAAGAAATTGAATTGTTATCTTATACAGATTTAACATATTTGCTTTTAAAAGAAAATAATAAATCAATGAATACACCAAGTATTTTCAAAGAAATTTGTAATTTATTAGGATATAGTGATGAAGAATATACAGCTAAAATAGGAGATTATTATACTTCTCTTACAATTGATAAACGTTTTGTATTATTAGATAATAATGAATGGGATATTAGAGATCGTCATTCTGTGGAACTTATTATGGATGATGATGAAGAATCAGAAGATGTAGAAGAAGTAGAAGAGGAAATTGAGGAGGAAGTTCCAGAAGAAGATTTAGATGTAATAGATGATATAGATGATGATATGGACGATGATATGGATGATTTATCTATGGTGGAAGATGAAGAGGAAGAAGAATAAAAATTTCTTCTTTTTTCATTGACATAAAACAAATGTTCGTGTATACTGATACTAGGTGATGTAGATGAAACAGTTATATATTGATTTTGATGGTGTTATATTAGATACAATTACATATCCATATGAATATGTTGGAAAGAGTTTGGGATTAGAAATTAACTCCGAAAATATGGGAAAATTTTATAGTGAGTTAGATTGGAATCAATTTTTGAAAAAAATGCCCATTATTAACAATAGTATTGAATGTATTGAACGTATTATAAAAAGCAAACAGTTTGAAGTTAGTATTTTAACACATGTAACTACACTAGATGAAGCAATAGAGAAGGTTGAATATATACGTAAATATTTTAAAGATATTACGGTCATTCCTGTACCTAGAAAAATTAGTAAGACAAAAATGGTATATACAGAAGGGGCAATTTTAATTGATGATTTTGCTGGAAATTTAGAAGAGTGGACAGAAGCAGGAGGAATTGGTATACGTTTTTCTACGAAATTAAGCAGTAAAGGTTATCCTGTTATTGATTATTTGGATCAAATATTAGAGTTGGAATTGGCTGTTTAAATTTGACAAGATAAGAGAATATGCTATAATAAACGCTATTAGACAAAGAGAAATCATAGAATGGCTTTTGTGAATAACTAAAATTAGTTATTTTCAAAAACGGAGGAGGGGGGATACCCTCTTTTTTTATTGTCTAAAGGATAGGGGTAGAGAGATGGAAAAGGTGTTAAGCAAGATTTTTTATGATGTTTATTGTGATTATTTTCATTTAAATAGTGAAAATGATGTCTCTAGAGTAGATATAAAAAATTATCAACAATTAGAAGAAGAATTATGTGATTATGTAAGATCTTTTTTAGGATATAAAATTAATTTTGATTATACCTTATACTATAGAGAAATTAAAAAATATTTTCAAAATGCGATTGTAAATTCTAAATCTAGAAATTTTAAGGAGATCATTATATTTTTAGAAGAGTATAGTAAAAATTTTTTTAGTAACATAGAAAAAACACCATATTCTGCAATTTTCATTGATACAGTCAAAAAAATGTATTCTAATGATTATTCAAGATATGTTATAGAACAAGTTGGAGAATCATATAAAATCGGTCGAATTAATAGGAAAGAAGAGGATGAGATTCCAAACATCTGTATTCGTAACATAACGCAATTAGATATTACTTTACAAAAATTTGTTGAAGATGTATTAAAAACAGATACATATTTTAATTCTTTTTTTGATAGTATGTCAAAAGAGCAAGCTATTTCATATTTATTTGAATGGGTTGTTCGAAATGCAACAACAAGTGATATGTTAGATATAGAACGATATTTTCAAAAATATGATAGTTTTATTACTGATGATACTTTGTCGGAATTAAGAGTTCCTATAAAGGCAAGCAGAATTTTAGGGTATGATTTATACATCTATTTAAAAAAAGCAAATGTTAATTACGAGACACCTTATTATTTGAGTTTCATTTTTCAAAATGAAATAGGGTATGTGGAGTTACCTAATATAAGATTAGGTATAGAAAAACAAGGAAATATTAGAGTTGCCAATATTTTGGCTACACAGACATCGCAAAGTAATTATAATACTAGAATGTGCGAAGATATTAATAATATTTCTAAAAAAATGTTAGGAAAATCTAAGTTTTTTAGGGAATTTAATCCAATGCATGTTTTTTCCATTATTTTGGCTTTTGGGCTTCTAAAAGGTGTTGGAATTAGTAATGTAAGTATTGTTGATTATTTTCCTCTTCGATATCAGAGATTGGTGTTAGAAGGACAAAAAAGCGAGTGTGAACTAAACAACCTACAGTATCGTTTGACAAATAAAAATATATATACCTATTTAAGAACATTAGAATATTTTAGTGGAATTCAAGTGCTGGATTATGTGGGATTGGATGGAAATTTAATCATAAAATTAGGTGATATTATTCAATCTAGTAATGAATTCTTGCAAAAACTGTACAATATAGGTTGTGACGTAGGAATGCAAATAGATGCAGATAGAAAAATAAAACAATTAAGTTATAACGCTTTTAAATAGTGAAATAAATTCTCTGCTTTTCACAATTTATCTATGTCATAATGCATATAGATGATGTTTCATCCTACAATAAAAAATGATATATTTGATTGTGGGTAGTCAAATGTTTTTCCAAATATTTTGAGAAAAGTAATCTGACAAATCACAGATGTGATTAGCCTTTATTATTTAAGCAGTAAGATGAATATTATTATGGATAACATGAAGTAAAGTTTTTTCGTTTTATCATAAAAATCATCCCCTTTCTTTTTTCTATAAAAAGAAAGAAAAAACATCTGACATAAACCAAATATATCCTAAAGATGTTGTACTATTCATCTAATAACAGGTAAACATAAATGCGAAATACTTTTGATATTTCGTATTTTTTCTGTTATAATGTATAAGGTGATTAAAGTGGCAAAATATGATGAAAGCTCAATAAAAATATTAGAAGGATTAGAAGCAGTAAGAAAACGCCCAGGTATGTATATTGGCTCAACAGATAAAAGAGGACTTCACCATTTAGTATGGGAAATTGTCGATAATGGTGTAGATGAAGTTATCAATGGTTTCGGTAAAAAAATCAAAATTATTATGCATAATGATCATAGTATCAGTGTGGAAGACGAAGGACGCGGTGTTCCTATTGGAAAACACGAAAATGGAATGAGTACTCCAGAGGTTGTTTATACCGTATTACATGCAGGAGGAAAATTTGAAACAGGTGGCTACAAAGTATCAGGAGGCCTTCATGGAGTAGGTGCTTCAGTTGTAAATGCTTTAAGTAAATGGATGGAAGTTTATATAAAAAAAGATGGTTATGAATATTATATTCGTTTTGAAAATGGGGGGAAAACAGTAGTACCACTTAAGCAATTAGAAAAAACGAACAAAACAGGAACGAAGGTAAGATTTTTGCCAGATGGGGAAATATTTACAACTACTCATTTTTCATTTACAACTATTTGTGAAAGAATGCAGGAATGTGCTTTTTTACTCAAAGGATTAACAATAGAAGTAGAAAATGAAGAAGATGGAAGAAAAGAGACTTTTCATTATGAAAATGGCTTAGAAGCATTTGTTGCTTATTTGAATGAGGATAAAACGCCCTTACATAAAGTGATTCACTTTGATAGTGTAAAAGATCAAATCAATGTAGAAGTTGCTTTTCAATATACAGATACTTATTCAGAAAATATTATTTCATTTGTTAATAATGTTAAAACAAATGATGGGGGGACACATGAAGTTGGTTTTAAAACTGCTTTAACGCGTGTTTTCAATGACTATGCAAGGGCAAATAATTACTTAAAGGCAAAAGATAAGAATTTAGAAGGACCAGATACTAGAGAAGGGATCACTGCGATTATTAGTTTACAAATACCCGAAAATTTATTACAATTTGAAGGGCAAACAAAAGGAAAACTAGGGACACCAGTAGCTAGAACAGTAGTAGAAAGTGTTGTTTCAGAAAAGTTACAATTCTTTCTAGAGGAAAATAAAGAAATTGCGACTAATATTTTAAATAAAATGGTTAAAAGTAAAATGGTACGTGAAGCAGCTCGTAAAGCAAGAGATGAAGCAAGAAATGGAAAAGATAAGAATAAAAAAGAATATGCTATTAGTGGAAAACTTGCACCTGCGCAAAGTAAAAATCCAAAAGTCAATGAATTGTTTTTAGTCGAAGGAGACTCTGCAGGTGGTTCTGCAAAATTGGGTAGAGATCGTAAATTTCAAGCGATTTTACCATTGCGTGGAAAAGTATTAAATACAGAAAAAACAAAAATGGAAGAAATTTTAAAGAATGAAGAAATTAATACTATGATTCATACCATAGGGGCAGGAGTTGGAAGTGATTTTACTGTAGAAGATTCAAACTATGATAAAGTAATTATTATGACGGATGCAGATGTGGATGGATCACATATTCAAATTTTGTTACTCACATTCTTTTACCGATATATGAAACCATTAATTGAACAAGGTCATCTCTATATAGCCATGCCGCCTTTATATAAAGTGTCATGTGGAAAACAAGCAGAATACGCTTATACCGAAGAAGAAAGAGCTGCAATTTTAGCGAAATTTAAAGGAAAGCAGACCATAACACAAAGATATAAGGGTTTAGGGGAAATGAATGCAGCTGAATTAAAAGAAACAACTATGAATGTGGAAACGAGAAGTCTAATTAAAGTAAATATTATTGATGCTGCTTTGGCAGAAAAACGTGTCAGTGTTTTAATGGGAGATAAAGTCGAACCAAGAAAAGAATGGATAGAAGAGAATGTTCAGTTCTCACTAGAAGATAATTATAGTGTTTAAACAGTACGAAATAGAAATTTGTAATAAAATTTATGAATTTCTTTTTCTTTTTTCTATAATTTAGTATAATGTAATAGGTGAAACTTATGAAAGTAATCAAACAAAGTTTAAGTGAGAATAAAGTAAGACAAATATCAGAATATAAAAAAGAGCCAAAATGGATGACAGAATTTAGAATTAAATCTTTTCAAAAATTTTTAGAATGTAAAAATCCAAAGTTCGGACCAGCTTTAAATATAGATTTTGATCTATTTACTTACTATAAAAAAGTAACAGATTCTGTGAAAAATAAATGGGAAGATGTCAAAAAAGATATACAAGAAACATTTTGTCAAATTGGTTTGGTGGATTCAGAGAAAAAATATCTAGATGGAGTAGGCGCTCAATTTGAAAGTGAAGTTGTTTATCATAATATGATTCAAGAATTAGTAGAAAAAAAGGTAATATTCTGTGATACTGATACCGCTTTGAAAGAATATCCTAAATTATTTCAGAAATATTTTAATAAATTGGTTCAATATGATGAAAATAAATATACAGCATTAAATGGAGCTGTATGGAGTGGAGGGACATTTATATATGTTCCCCCAAATACAAAAATAGAAAGACCATTACAAAGTTATTTTAGAATAAATAGTAAAAATATGGGGCAATTTGAAAGAACAATTATCATTGTTGATGAAGGAAGTACGCTACACTATATGGAAGGTTGTACAGCGCCTACTTATACAACTGATGCATTACATGCTGCTGTAGTAGAAATTTATGTTGAAAAAAATGCAAAGTGCCGTTATACTACAATTCAAAATTGGTCAAATGATGTTTACAACTTAGTCACCAAAAGAGCAATTGTAGAAGAAAATGGAACAATGGAATGGATAGATGGTAATATAGGGTCAAAAATCAATATGAAATATCCATGCTGTATTTTGAATGGAAAAGGGGCCATAGGAAATTGTATCAGTATCGCAGTTGCAACTGAAAATCAAATTCAAGATGCAGGGGCTAAAATGATTCATTTAGCTTCTAATACCAAAAGTAGTATTATTAGTAAATCTGTTGCTTCCAAAGGTGGAAATGCTACTTATAGAGGAACTGTTCATATTGGTCAAGAGGCAGAAAATTCTTTTGCTTCTGTAAAATGTGACACAATTATTTTAGATGATATTTCCAAAAGCGATACAATACCTACGAATATTGTGAGTAATGAAACTTCCTTTTTAGAACATGAGGCAACAGTATCTAAAATTAGCAAGGACAAACTTTTTTATCTTATGAGTAGAGGTATTTCTGAAGAAAAAGCAAAAGAGTTAATTATTATGGGATTTATGGATCGCTTCCGAGAAGAACTTCCGATGGAATATGCAGTTGAATTAAATCATTTATTGAAAAACTATTTTTAAGTATATAAAATTTTTTGAAAAAGTATGGAATGGAAATATTTGTAAGAACTGTTTTGCAGAATTAGAATATTGATAATACAAAAATAGAAAAATATTTTAAATAATTGTAAAAAAATAAGGAAAGCTTCATTTGCGTTCCTTTTTTGTATTTAGTATGATGACACCAGAAAGGAGGAAAAACATGTTAAATCAAACCATTTTAGTAGGAAGACTCGTAAGAAATCCAGAACTATATGAAACAGAGAATGGAAACAAACTTACTAGTATTACCCTAGCTGTTCCAAGAAGTTATAAGAATATGGATGGCGAATATGAAACAGATTTTGTCAATTGTGTTTTATGGCGTGGAGTGGCAGAAAACGCTGTTGAGTATTGTAAAAAAGGAGACTTATTAGGTGTAAAAGGTCATTTACAAACAAGAACGATTCAACTGGAAGATGAAACAAAGCGTCATGTAATGGAAGTGATTGCAGAGAGAGTAACTTATCTTTCGAGCAAAAAAAATGACTAAGTAGTCTTGGTCAGTTGTATAAGCATATCTTCGTATAGTAAAGTATCAGGTGTAGATTTAAATATTTCGGCCATTTTTATTGCAAGATCATAGGTAATTCGTCTTTTTCCTTGCTCAATTTGCCAGTAATAGGTTTTACAAATTCCTAATTTTCTTGACATGGTTTCGCAACTATATCCTTTATTCAAACGATGTTGTTTTAAAACGTACATCATATATTTCACCTTCCACTTTCATTATACGTGAATGGAAAATGAAAAACAATGAAAAATAATGGAAAACAAATAAAATCATATACAGTTAGTGAATAAAGATAATATTTAAAATCTTGTTGATCTGAACGAAGAAATATACCAAACTGTAAAAAAATGAGACTCCCCATCTCATTTTTCTAATATAAAAATGCATTGCTTTACATCTATATAATGTCAAGTCTATAAAGAGTTATAGATTTTATGTACTCAATTTGATACAATCAAGCTAGGGTGAATTAGATGAATAGTATAGAGATTATAACAAAGAAAAAAAATAAACAAAAACTTTCAAAAGAAGAAATTGCGTATATGGTAAATGGATATCTATCTGAAAAGATACCAGACTATCAAATGAGCGCTTTTCTTATGGCTATTGTTTGTAATGGAATGGATAAACAAGAAACAATAGATTTAACGGATATTATGATAGCAAGCGGGGAAATAATCGATTTATCAAAAGTTCAAGGAAAGGTTGTGGATAAACATTCAACAGGGGGAATAGGGGATAAAACGACATTGGTGTTAGCTCCTTTGGTTGCCTCGACAGGTGTAAAAGTTGCCAAAATGAGTGGAAGAGGACTTGGTGTAACAGGCGGAACAATTGATAAATTAGAATCTATTTCTGGCTTTCAGGTGGAAACTACCAAAGAACAATTTATTGAACAAGTCAATCAAATTGGTGTTGCAATCATGAGTCAAACTGGAAACATCACGCCTGCTGATAAAAAAATATATGCTTTAAGAGATGTAACAGGGACAACTGAATCTATTCCTTTGATTGCGTCTAGTATCATGAGTAAAAAAATAGCGTCAGGTGCGGATGCAATCGTTATAGATGTTAAAGTAGGAAATGGTGCACTTATGAAAACGATTGAAGATGCACGCTCTTTAGCTCATACTATGATTGAAATTGGAGCGCATTATCAAAAAATAGTAAAATGCGTTTTGACCAATATGAATGTTCCATTAGGGTATGCAGTTGGGAATGGCATTGAAATGATAGAAAGTATTGAGATGTTAAAAGGAAATGGACCAGAAGATTTGAAGGAATTGGTGCTAACTTTAGGTAGTTTAATGGTAAGTATTGCAAAAGATTGTACGAAAGAAGAGGCTTATCAAGAATTGAAAAGAAATTTAAATAATGGAAAAGGGTATGAAAAATTAAAGGAATTGATTGTTTATCAAAAAGGGGATATTGATCAAATAGAGGTGGACCATTTTGTATCTATTAAAACACCAAAAGAGGGTTTTATTACTTGTATTGATGCTTATAAAATAGGAGAGATTGCTAAAAAATTAGGTGCAGGAAGAATGACCAAAGAGGATACCATTGATTATGGTGTGGGTGTTTCTCTTTCAGTAAAAGTAGGGGATTTTGTGTTAGAGAATGAAGAGCTTATGCGTATTTATTATGATGGAGGAGATATTAGTATTCAAGAAGTATTAGATTGTTTTACATTTTCACAAGATGTAGGGGAATTAGAACCATTAATTATGGAGATTATTGAATGATATTGTTATTTCCTATTTTATTTTTCTTATATTAGTAGCTTATTTTGCAGATTTTTCACCTATAACAATTTCTATTTTTCCTTTTCCCTTATTTATTCTATATTCATTTATAGTTTATCTATAAAGTAAAAAACAGTGTAAAATGATGGAATAAAAAACGTATTTTGTATGTCGTATTCAGGAAAAGAAATTGAAATAGCTGATTATGTTTATTAAATTCTAAAAGAAATACCAAATGTATATGCAGTGAAAAAAATGGGGACATATCATTCTGGTTTTAAATATGTATGGGGTTTTCTTGCTTTCACTATAAATGGATAATAGGACTAGACAAGCCCATATGCTTTTATGTACATCAGGAAAACAAGAAAGTCGTGTTCCAAATCCATTGATGAAAGTTTTTCAAAAAACAAAAATAGTAGAAGAACGATTAGGGATTTCCATTATACCTTATTTAGTCATTGTAAATCATTGTCAATTTTTTGTGAAAGAAAATCCTGTTGACACTATTTTTTTGAAAAATATGTATTATTATAGGTTTTGTCATAGGAAATGACTACTTTCCAAAGAAGAATTAATTGTTTACAAAGATAAACTAGATTCTATATGTCAAATAGTGTCAACAAACGCAGAATCACTTGAAACAGAATAGAATATAGTATATTATCATAATAGGGAGTGATCATATGATACAACCATCAATTGACCAGTTATTAGGAATCGTTGGTTCAAAGTATTTATTAGTGAATTTAATTTCAAAGCGTGTACATGAGATGCAGGAAACCAATCACTATCAATTAAAAGAAAAAGAATATGTATCAAAAAAAGAAATTGGACGTGCTTTGGAAGAAATCGCAACGCATAAAATTCATATACAGTAAGACGAAATGTCTTATTTTTTTCTTGTCAAAAGAACATATGTTTAGTATAATACATATAGGTGATATTTTTGAAAATAACGAGAATTCAAAAAATGAAAAGTGGAAAATATAAAATAGAGTTTGATCAACATAAAAAAATTACAACGTATGATGAGGTAATTTTAAAAAATAATTTGTTATTTAAAAAAGAAATTGATGCCGAGATTCAAAATCAAATATATAGAGATACTGCTGATTATGCTGGATATTATAAAGCTTTAAAATATATAGCGATCAAAATGCGTAGTGTAAAAGAAATTTATACCTATTTAGAATCAAAAGGTATTGTAAAAGATGAACAAGATAAAATTGTGGAAAAATTAAAGAAAAATGGATTTTTAAATGATCAAAGTTTTGTGGTATCTTTTGTTGCGGATAAAATTCATTTAACCAATATGGGTCCTTATCAAATTAAAAGGGAATTGGAAAACCATAATATCGAAGAAGATATGATTTTAAAAGAATTATGTAAATATGATAATTCTATTTTTGAAAAAAAATTACAGAAATTGATTCAAAAAAAAGTAAGCCTTGACCATAAACATTCAAAGTATCAGTTGCAACAAAAACTGTTCATAGAATTTAGCAATTTAGGCTATGAAAAAGAACAGATTCGTCAGGCTTTGGAAAAAGTTTCTTATAGTGATCAAGAAAAATTGAAAAGGGAATATGATATTTTATATCGTAGGTTATCGAAAAAATATGAAGGAGAAATTTTAAGAAGTCATATGAAAAATAAATTGTATCAAAAAGGATTTACAATGGATGATATTAATGATGTTTTGGAAATAGAAGTAGGTAGATAATACAGGGTTATAAAAGGCAGTCTTTTATGGGGAATCTTATTTTATATTTTTAGTGTAATCAATATCATAAGTAGTTGTTCAAATGTAGAAAATCAATTTGGATGAACAGGTTACCTTATTTTAAAATAGAAATTGTAATGAGATAAGCTAACAGTATAGATATAAAAATTAAATTGTAAAAATTTATAGGAATTTAACTTTATTGTTTTTCCGAGATTTCATATATTAAAAAGTTTGATTGATTATTTTATAAATAAATGGATAATGTCAATTTTAAAAAAATTTGCTTATTGACAAAATATGTGCAAAAAAATTTGGCTTTTTTAAAATCTTATGGTATACTTAATGTGTAGTCGAAAGGCTATCATTTGACTCGTTGGTGAAGTGGTTGAACACGCTGCCCTCTCAAGGCAGTATTCACGGGTTCGAAACCCGTACGGGTTACCAAAGAAGAATTACTCGAATTTTAGTTCGAGTTTTATTATAATTTAATTTTTGTTATCATATAGATATCCATTAAAATGGAAAGAGGTAGATTGTGAAAAAATATAAAATCTCATTAAATGATTTCAGTTTAAATTATTTTCATTTTACAAAAGAAAGTAATCTTGATTCCATTGAAAATCAAGGGTTGCTACCCAAAATATCATCACATGCACAATTTTTAGAACAAACAGAAAAAGTTTTTTTTGTACAAGGGCTTGATAACTTATTGATATTATTTGATTGTTGGATACATGTTTGTAAAAAATATCCCCATATTCCTGGTTTATTTTATTTAGGAACAAAATTAAAAGCTAAAAATAAATTTTCAAGATTATTGATTGATATATATATAAAATGGACTGAAATAAATCGGTTGCATCAATTTGTTGCTTACAGATATTTTGATAACTTCTTAAAAAATATATTTTGTTAAATATAAATATAGAAGAAGGTATTGATTTTAGTTTTGATGATGTAGACGAGATTAAAGCAAAAGGTTATGATAAACGCTTTTTAATAAAGGCAGGGTATTCCCCGTTATATTCTGATTTGGAATCTTCAAAAATGGATTGCTGGAATTTACATACTTATGCACATCATGGAATTAAAACATCCAACATAAAAATTTGTATGGTCAATGACTCGTCTAAGATGATTGATTTATTAAATTATGCACTTGATAATACACGATTAGAGATTGAAACAATTTGCCCAGATCTTTATGATTATTTAAAAAATAGAAAATTAATGTCATAAGTTAAGGGTTTATTTGTAAATTTATAAGTGATAAAATATGAACTTACAATAGGTGGTTGTTTCTATATGTAAGGAGGGTAAATAGTATGGAAGAAGAAATAAGGGGGTATATTATAATAGTGCATTACCAACTCAAATAGGAATTATAAAACGATAGAAGTTTTTAATTAGTATTACGAGCAATAATATATTACATACACAAGTCAATATATACTTCCAAATCAAAGCATTGTATTTTATCTACAAATAACAGAAAAAAAATTACTTGTGCATTATCTGGAGTACCTATTAATATTGGTAATACTTATTATCCTTTTATGGAGAATTTAGACAATGGCATTGTATATACAACTTCTAAGAAAATAAAAGTATTTAAACATTATATAAATACAGTTTTACAAGATTTGTTCACATAGGAAGAATGGCATTATCCAATAAAAAATGGAATTTCTACTGTAGATGGATGTTGATTTGTATACGTTGAGTACACAATGTGGAGAAAATTGTTTAGATGTTATCCATTAAGAAAATCTCCAAAAGTTAAAAAAATGTAAAATAGAATGCAACATTTATGCATATTCAATTGTATTCTATATGAGAGGAGTGAAAAAGTATGGAGAGCTCTTTGTTGTGCGCAGGCAAAGAGATTACTCGTCTTTATAATCAGTACGTAAATATGGTATATCAGATTTGTTTTTTATATTTAAAAAACAAAGAAGATACTGAAGATGCAGTACAGATTACATTTATCCAATTGTTAAAACAGGATAGGCTTTTTCAGAATGAAGAACATGTAAAAGCATGGTTAATACGTACCGCATCTAATATCTGTAAAAATCAAGTAAAACATTGGTGGAAAAGAAATGAAACGATAGATGTTTTACATGAAATTGGTGTAGAGGATCAACAAGATTGTACATTAGAGATTTTGTTAAAATTGCCTGAAAAATATAAAACAGTGATTTATATGTACTATTATATGGGGTATACAACCGAAGAAATCGCACAAATATTGAAACAAAAACATACAACCATCCGGTCACTTCTCAGTCGTGGAAGAGAGCGACTTAAAATAATGATAGGGGGAGAACTTTCATGAAAGAAAGAATAAAAAAATCATGTGATCAAATTCTTCCCACCGAACAACAAAAGAAAAAAATGTTTGAAATAATCGTAAATAAAAAGAAAAAAAGGGGTTTTCAAAAACGTTGGATTATTGGTTCGTTTGCGACCGTAGCAGTTATATTTATCTTTATAAGTTTGCAACCAAAAGAAGCTGTTCCAAAGTTTTCTATTGCACGTATGCGTATAGAAACAATTGAATATAAAGGGAAATGTTATGAGTATGTAGGATTCCACAATGGGAAGAATTTAAAACGCACAAATGATCAAATTATGGGGGGAATTGTCTATCAAATTAAGGGGCAAAATAGCGCAATTGTAATCGTAAAAAATGGTGAATATCAGCACTATCAAAAATGTAGAGGAGAATGAGAATGAATATTGTAAAAAAGTTATTTGTATTAGGTAGTATTTTTATGCTTGGAATTTCTATGACAGGTTGTGGAAATAAAAATATTGAAGGAAGTTTACCAGATTTAATGAAACAAGTTTATAAAGACATTAAAGAAGATGAATTTCCAATGTTTTTAGAAAACATTGAAGTAACAGAAGAAAATGTAGAAAATTTTTTAGGAAGTAAAGATATTGAATTTAAAGAGGCGCTTGCATCAGAATCTATGACAGGTTCTATTGCATATTCTGTTGTTTTAGTGAGAACAAAAGAAGGCGCTGATGTTGAAAAAATAAAGACACAAATTAAGGAATCTGTGAATCCTAGAAAATGGATTTGTGTAGGAGCTGAAAAAGTCATCGTAGAAAGCAAAGGAGATTTAATCATTGTAATTCTATCAGATGAATTAGGCGACAGAATTCAAAAGGGGTTTGAAAATTTAAAATAAGTCTTCTTGTTGGAAGACTTTTTCTGAAGAAAGAGGGGTAATATGCTTTTTTCAAGTGTTACGTTTTTATACTATTTTTTGCCAATTTTTTTGCTTATTTATTTTGTAATACCAAGCAAAGGAAAGAATTTAGTTTTACTTTTGTTTAGTCTATTTTTCTACTTTTACGGAGAGCCAAAATATATATGGATTTTAATATTTTCTTGTATATTTAATTTTTATATGGGAAAATTTCTTGAAAAAAACTTTCATACTAAAAAGGCAACATATTTATTCATATTTTCTTTATTGGTCAATTTTGGTTTATTATTTTATTTTAAATACACAAATTTTGCAATTAGAAATATTAATAGTATTTTAGGACTTAATATTCCAATTTTACAAATTGTTTTACCAATTGGAATTAGTTTTTTTACATTTCAAACAGTGGGCTATATTATAGATGTTTATAGGGGAAAGGTAACTTGTAGTCATAATATTTTACATTTTGCTACTTATGTAACTTTATTTCCACAACTAGTTGCAGGCCCTATTGTAAGATATCAAACAGTAGAAGAAGAGTTAAGAAAAAGAAAAACTACTTATGAAACATTTTCTAAAGGGGTAGGACGATTTGTCATTGGTCTTTCTAAAAAAGTTTTACTTGCGAATGTATTGGGAGAATGTTGTAATGCATTCATGGGTTTATCTGTACCAACTATTTTATCTACATGGTTGCATGCAATTGCAGTTACACTTCAAATTTACTTTGATTTTTCAGGTTACTCAGATATGGCTATTGGATTAGGCCTCATGCTTGGTTTTCACTTCTTAGAAAACTTTAATTATCCACTCATTGCATCTTCTATTACTGATTTTTGGAGAAGATGGCATATCTCTTTATCAAGTTGGTTAAAAGATTATATTTATATTCCATTAGGCGGAAGTCGTGTTCTCAGATGGAAATGGATTCGAAATATTTTAATTGTTTGGTTTTGCACAGGTTTTTGGCATGGTGCAGAATGGAACTTTATCTTGTGGGGGCTTTATTTCGCTTTATTATTATTATTTGAGAAAATATTTCTTAAAAAGTTTTTACAAAATCATAAAGTGATTGCCCATATTTATACGTTGTTTTGTATTCTAATCAGTTTTCTTATTTTTAATGGGGAAGGGTTAGGCAATATTGGAAATGAAATTATACATTTATTTGATTTTAAAAATCTTCCATTTATGAATCATGAAACACTTTATTATATGAGAAGTTATGGAGTTTTATTTATGATTGCAGTAATTGCATCTACTCCAATTCTAACAAATTTTGTAAACAGGCTACAGAATAAAAAATGGATCATTTGGGTAGAGCCTATTTATTATATGGGACTTTTACTAATCTGTACAGCATTTTTAATTGATGCATCTTTTAATCCATTTTTGTATTTTAGATTTTGAGGTGAATTATGAAAGAAAAAGTAATTACATTCAGTTTTATTTTTATTATTGGTGGTTTTTTCCTTTTAAATGTAATCACCCCTGATAAAGATGTATCTTGGAGCGAACGAAGAACATATCAATTGTTTCCTGAAATTAATTGGAAACAAATCCAAAATAAGAATGCAATGAATTCCTTTGATCAGTATGCTTTGGACCAGTTTGTTTTAAGGGATACTTTCCGTTCTTTAAAAGCACATGTTGTGTTTAATCTTTTTCATCAATTAGATAACAATCAAATATTTGTGAAAGATGGATATATTTTTAAAAGTGAGTATCCAAATAATGAGGAATCTATTAAACGTTTTATAGAAAAAATAAAAAAATTAAAGAGTCAATATTTGTTACATAATAAAATTTATTATAGTATTATTCCAGATAAAAATTATTATTTAAAGGATTCTATTTATTTGAATTTAAATTATGATGATTTATATCAAACTGTAAGAGAAGGGCTTTCTGAATTAGAATATATTGAACTAAGGGATGTTTTATCGTTAGAGGATTACTATCATACAGATACGCATTGGCGTCAGGAAAGATTGGATAAAGTGGTAACACGTTTAGGGCAACAAATGGGTTTTATAAGTAGTACAAATTATAGTGAAAAGATTTATAAATCATTTTATGGAGTTTATTATGGGCAGGCTGCTTTGCAATTAAAACCTGATGATTTGGTTTATTTGGAAAGTGATGAATTTAAAAATGTTATTGTTGATAATTACGAGAAGGAGAGTGTATTATATAATATAGATAAATTAGGGAGTATGGATTCTTATGATGTTTTTTTATCGGGTTCTACGCCTTTAGTTACTATAGAAAATCCTAATCAAAAAAATGGAAAAGAATTGATTATATTTAGAGATTCTTATGGTAGTAGTTTAGCTCCACTATTGATTTCATCGTATTCTAAAATTATACTTATAGATTTACGATATATGAATACAAAAGCAATGGAAAAGTTGGTTACTTTCAAAGAACAAGATGTATTAATTTTGTATAGTACACTTTTAATCAATAATAGTATAAGTATTAAAGATTAAGGAGTATAAATTTTATAATATAAAATAAAGGGTATAAATATTAAAGTAAGTAATAAGGGTATGGCGTTTCTCATAAATTGAAAAAAATGTGGGATTATATTCTTAATCACATAATCTTTTCATGTTTTCTACTTGTTCATCAAGACTAAAATCTTTACGGACTTGATTTTTTGCGCTGACTCTTATGGAACACATATACCGTATTATTTTAAAACACTAGATATCATCAATTTTGATTATAAAATAAATACCAATAGCACTATTGGTACTCAAGTAAAACAAGAAAACGTCCATATTGATAAATTAGATGTAACTTTATCATTAGGACTTTAAATGGCATATTTTAAAATAAAATAATGATTGTTGAAAAAAGAGTTTACTATGAATTGGTAGACTCTTTTACATTTAATTTCTTTATTATCAGTCTCTAATAAATATACAGTATCTAAATGTGTATGTACTAGAACATATTTTCCTCTTTTTATATGATCAACAATAGAAGAAATAGAAATTGTAAAAATAGAATTATCTAATAATTTTGATTTTAAACCAGTTTCTTTTTCCACTTCACGAATTGCAACAGACAATAGTTCTGTCATCTATAGGGAATAGAGTACATATTTGGAAATATGTGGCAAATTGTAGATGGAATCAAAAATCGTCAAGCTTATATTTGTTATGATAAGAATCAGTATGCATCCGATTAATATGATGGGTGTTACAAACCATTAGGTTATGTGAATGCAACTACAAATGAACAATGGGCTTCTAAATTAGGATACGATATTGTAAATCCTCTAATTGTATTACCTACGGAAACAAATGGTGCGAGTACTATTTATATGTCAGATTATTATTAGTCAGCAAATGGAAATCAAATCGCACTTGTGGGTGGACACTATGGCCACTTTCTGTACTCAGGCTTATGGTCTGGACATTCAATCAATTATCATCTGGATATAGTAATAGTATTGGGTCTCGTTTTATTATTGCAAACTAATGTCATTGTTTAAATTCTTTATAGCACTAATCCATAAATTTTACCGGATACTAAAAGTGGAAATTTATATAAGAATAGATTGGAAATATAATAAATATTTCTACTGCAAAAAAATTTTGATATAATTGAAAATATTTTGTAATTATTTAGATGCAAAAAGAATAGATTTAGTAACAAAAGTGAATGCATATTATGCGAGATAATTTACTGAATAATAAGCATTGGCATTTTGTATTTAAATTTATTTAGGTTAAGTAAAAGAGTCAAAATATACTTAGTCATATGAATAAGGAAATTTGAATATATTTTCAACTTTAGAATTTATTTTGGTATATGATGCGAGCAAAGATTCATTTACATTTTAGTTACATAGTACAATCAATTTTTCTTATTTATAATATAAAAATTGAAAAAAATGAAAAAAAGTGAAAAAGTTGTTGACATAAGTAGAAGTATTTGATATATTAATGGTGCTTTCAGAAAGAAAGCAAG
>CAOJDP010000027.1 GCA_948433085.1 uncultured Caryophanales bacterium | reverse complement strand
TGTGTGAGGATAAACTAGAATTTATGTCCTAGCCAGCACTGAAAACCTACTCCCGTATGTTTTCTTTCATGGGAAAAATCCCATACCCTTCAATAATTATTATGACATTTATACTTTTTTAATATTTGTATTTTCTTTATCAAAACAATCTGCATTGTAAACTTCAAAATAATCAATACCATAAATTCTATGTATATCTTCTGTTCCCATTACAACTACTTTATTATTTTCAAGACCTAACGTTTTTAATAATGATTCTACAGTATAACCTTCTTGGTCAATGTTCTCTATATCAATTTCTAAAAAAGGTGGAATTGCAGGAAAACAATCAATATCAAAATCAATTTTACCTAATTCAAAAGAAATTCTTGGTACTCTCACTTTGCTTATTGGATCTAATCCCATTTCATGAAAGAAGTCCATTGTTTCCTTTAACCTACTTGTTTTGAATTTAATTCCTGCTTTTATGTCTGGTTGACTTTGATGAACATGCATTGTAACTTTTATACTTCCTTCATCTGTAACTCTTATTAATTTATCTTTTTGATTTAAAAATTTTTTATCTTCTGTATCTAGTGCAATAATGGTTCTAACATCATCATAAACTTTTTTTGCTCCTATTTCTTCAAGTTTTTTAATTAGAGTATTAATATCAACTTCTAAGACTTTAATTTCATGTTCTTTATATTCACTTAATTTATTCATAATTTACCTTCTTCCTTTTATTGCATACATTAAAAAACTGATAATGTTTTCTGCTTAAAATATTTTAACATAAATCACATTTTTTTTCTATACTCCCATTGAAATTTAATATCAATTCATATATAATCTTTTTAGAAAGAGAACAAAGTTCGTAACTTGTTAGGGACTCGCTCCATTGTTGGAATTACCCGAACACCTAAATAGTTTGGTTAGATATAAAAAGTTCATAATACTTGATATTATGGACTTTTTTCATGCTTGGAAGGAGGTATAACTCATGAAAGTATCCATAGAACAATTAGAGTTTCCCTCTTCTATTAAAGATAAGATATTAAAACTCAAAGATATTTCAAAATTACATATTGATTTTATTGGTGGTAAATATATTCATTTTGAAATACTAATCTTTCTATTCATGAACCACATCAAATAATAATAAGTAATGATAGTAATTATTTTGTAATAATCAATTATGAAAATAATCCTACTCTTTATGATAAATCCACTATGCAAAATGTTACGATGGAAAGCATAAAATTTTTAATTTTTAAAATGTTAGAAAAATAAATTTTTTGAAAAAATTTCTTAACAAAAAAGAGGCTCAAGAAGCAGAAAAAGTTTTCGCTTTAGAATTTGATAAATATAGACCTGATAATAATATGACTTTTAAAGAGTTATATCTTGCCTTTTATGAATATCAAAAAGATAAAGTAAAAGAAACTACTTTAAATACCTATAAAGATAGAATGCGATATATGGCTCTTTTAGATAATATCAAAGTGAAAGATTTTAGTTTACAACATTTTGAAATGTGGCGAAAGAAAATTTTAGAATATCCTTTATCAAATAGAACTAGAAACTATATTTACAAATTTTTAAAAACGATTATGAATTTTGGTACAAAGTGGTATGGGTTAAATTTTAATGAAATTTATCCTAAAATGACAAACTTCACTGATCCAAATGAAATTAAAAAAGAAATGGAATTTTGGACTTATGATGAATTTAGTAAATTTATTGCTAAAGAAGATAACCTAACTTTTAAATGTTTATTTAAAACGTTATACTTTTGTGGACTTCGTAAAGGCGAAGCACGAGCATTAAATTGGAATGACATCAATTTTACAAACAATACAATTAGAATAAATAAAGGGCTTAACGACAATGTAAACAGGAAAAAATATACGATTACAAGTCCTAAAACTCTAACAAGTAATAGAACACTACCTATACCAAAAGAATTAGTAAATGACTTAAAAGAGTTAAAGGAAAATGCTATGAGTTATACTAATTTTCAAGAGGATTGGTTTATATTTGGTAATGCTACCCCTCTTGGAGATGATGTCATTAGAAGAAGAAAAAACAATAAATGTAAGGAGGCAGGTGTTAAAGTTATTAGAATCCACGATTTTAGACATTCCTGTGCCTCATTACTTATCAATAATGGTGCAGACATAACACTTGTTGCTAAATATCTAGGACACTCTAAAATTGATGAAACATTAAATACCTACTCTCACATGTTTAAGAACAAACTAGACAATATCATTGGTCTTATTGATAAATTAAATGATACTAGAGAACAAAATATTGAGTGTAATAATCCAAATGATTATAAGAACAATAAAGATGACTTTGAAATGAGTTTATAATAGAAATAAGGAATTTGGTAAATATGCCAAGTTCCTTATTTTTTTATGCTTTCAAATAATTAAAAAACTTAAAAATGCTACCTAAATGCTACCTAAAGCACATTTTTTAGTTTTGGCTTTTCGAGAAACCCTTATAAATAAAGGGCAAAAAAAGTGGAGCACTTTTAATCGTGCTCCTTCAGGGGGCGGTTAGAGTTCACGCACTTCAAAGTTTATTTAAATACCTTTACCTTTATTTTAATAGGATTAAAAATGCTTAAATTTAACAAGTATTAGATGAATTTTAAAATTTTGGTAGTTGAAAAGGTAGTTGAGATTTGTTCTTAACTGCCTATTTCTATTTTATATAATCAGAATAATTTAATTTGTCACCAAATTTTCTATTATAATTAGAAATAGCTATGATTATTCCTGTTGGAGTTAATTCACAATATTTTATTTTATTGTTTTTCCAAATGTCTAAAACATTTCTCATTTTAATATTTCTTTCCAACAAATCATTTTCTATTTCTTGAATACTCATAATGTGATTTTGAAAAAATGATGTTATTTTATCAAAATCTTCTTCAAGATTATATTTTTTTATTTGTACCTTTAGTGTTTCTAAGTTTATTGCATCTATTTGATATTTTTCAGAATTACGAAGATCTTTTACTATTATGGAGTTATATTTTAAAATTTCATCTTCAGATTTTCCCAAATAATTTAAAAATTCTAAAAGATCAAAGCCTTTAAAAAATAGTCCTGGTTTTGAGTTAAAGAAAAGTTCTTGTATAGGTATGTAATACCCTGTATTATCAAGGGACAAACATACATTTATAGATTTTAAATATGTTGGCAAAAATTTGTTTAAAAAGCTTTCATGAAATATTGAACATAAATTATTACAATAAGAATTTAATTGTCCTAAAGAAACTATACTTTCAATGTTATATGTCAAAAACATAAAAGTTAAACAATCCATCTGATCAGGTGTTAATTTTTCAATAGTTTTTATAGCTTCATCAACAGAAATTTGCAACATTGATTTATTCGGAAATTGTACCCTTGATAAAAGTAAATCTATATAATTTTCTTGTGTATCATTTGTTTCATCAAGTACATAACCCTTCTGAGCATTAAAAAGTGAGTGTTGCACAGACGGTTTTTTAAGTTCCTCAGCTTTATTTGAATTTATATCATATAATTTTGTCAAAAAATTTTCTACTAATTCTTCAACTTTTTTTAATGCTTTTTCAGCGGCTTCTTCAGAATAATTATGAGCTTCTTGTTTATAAACATCTAAAGCTATTTGTTTTATTTCTAAATAGTTAGGTTGATTAATCACTACAATATTTTTTGATAAATCATTATTTTGTATATTTGTAGAAGATTTACTACCATTTTGTTCAATTGTCGTCTCTGTCATTAAAATTACCTCTTAAATCATTATTTTGTATATTAATAGATTTTTTCCCACCATTTTGACTTATTGATATATTTTTCTTGTTTTCCTTTTTATGCTTTTTAAATAGAAATCCACCTATGACAGTTATAATTGCTACACCAATACCATCAAAAATCCAAAAAGCATTACTTGATATCCATTCTTTCATTAGTACCTCCTATAATTCAATAAATAATTTTACTTTATGACAAGATGACAATACTAGTGAAGGTGTCTCAAACAACTGTCATATTGTCATTTTTCTTTTTTATCATTCAATTGATAAATCATTAGATGAATAAAAATTTTATTCTAGACATAAAAACCTCATTTCATTTCTAGTAATTCTATCACTTTTTCTCTGACTTTTTCTAATTGATATTCTTCTCTATGTTTTTTATATCCGTTTAACAAATCTATAATTTCATATACTTTTAATCTTTCTAATAAATATGGTATATTTCTTAATTCTACATAATTATTAATAAACATATCCATTAAATCTTGATAATCGGATTCGACTGTCAACATATCTGTTTTCTCGTTTGCCCATAACCAAGGTGTTTCTTTATATCTTGATAAAATTCTAAAATCATAATCTATTGCACCAGTTATGCTTCTTTCAAAATCTATAAGCATTAATTTCCCATTATTATAAATAAAATTATCAAAATGCAAATCTCTATGAACTAATCCTAATTTATTCTCTTCAAAATACATATCACATTTATCTAGCAAATTTACAAATATTTCTTCATTTAAATTTGATTCCTTCAATAAATTATATATTTTATCTTTAATATATTTTTTAAAATCAAAGTAATCAACTTTTACATTATGCAATGATTTCATTATTTCAACAATACTTTTAACTATTTTTAACCTGTCATCTTTTGATAGTTTGTACCATATCTCATATAAAGTTTTTCCTTCAACATTTTCTAATATTTCATAGTAATAAGGAACAACTTCTTTTGTTGTATCTGAAAAATACATCTTTGGTATATATGAATTATCTTTGTTTTTCTTATAAAATTCTATTTCATTTTTAAAATTGCCTTCGTTACTTAAATCTGTACAAATTCTAACTATATATTGATCTATTTTATAAATTGTATTTGTAAAACCTGCTGTAATGAATGAAAATTTTTTTCCTTTCAAAAGAATATTCTTCTCAACAATTTTTTCAATTATCTCATCATAATTATGATTTGCTATTTTTGTCAAATTGCATATAATCTCATACATTTTTCCAATTAACTCAACATACCGATTTATTTCATCAATAGTTTTTGACACTTCATTTTCTGCTAGCTTTCTTTCCTCTAAATCATCAGAACAAATGCCTAAACTTCTTTCTAGATTATATTTAAGCCATCCAAATCTTCCAACTAGATTGCCACAAATAGTGCTATACCTTTGATGTTCGATAGGTTTTGTCTTAATATATTCAGCAATTACATCCGTAAATTTTTCTTCACTAAAATTATTACTTAAAAATCCTGACCAACACAATGCGTCTTCTACTAATTCTCTAAATGGATTATATAATCCTGCTGACTCCCAATCTATTATTATTGGAGTTAAACCATCCCACATAACATTCTTAGGATCCATATCATTATGACATATACTAGTTTCAATATTAGATTCATTGAATCTTTCGTTAGCTCTTTTTAATAATGAATTATATTTCTTATAATTGTTTAAATATTCTTCCTTATAACCCATATTATCAAAATTAGAATTTGTTATATAAGATTCCCAATCATATAATCTTTTATAATTTACTCTTTTATTTTCTAGTCCTAAATTTCGATAATCTAAAGAATGAATTTGTGATAGAATTTTACCTATTTTTTTACAATGTTCAATCGTAATTTCTTCATCTGTTAATGTTTTCCCATTAACAAAATCAAATACCATATAATACTTATCATCATACTTAGTTAAATAATTGTCATTTATAAGTAAAGCACTTGAAACAATAATCCCATTATCCTTTGCCAGATTTGAAATTTTTTCTGATATTACAAAATTACCATATGCATCACTTCTAGACATTACTTCTGGATTCAATATTTTTATTGCATATACCCCTTTGTCAGTTTCAACTTTATACATTTTGTGCATAAATCCACCTGATAGTTTTGATATGCCTGTAACACTTCCTAGATTATAATGTGAACAGAATTCTTTTAAATTCACTATTTCTCACTTCTTTCAATATAGTTTTATAACCTAACTACTCATAAAATTTTATTTTTTATATTTAATTTTCTAACTAATTATTGCTATCATTTAAAACTTTCTCTACCTCATTTATTAATTGTTCTTTATCAGGAATATAATATGTATATGTTGAAGTAAATAAATTATTTGAAATACCATTTAAAGCAAATTCCATCATTACATTATCTTTTTCTGTACACAAGATAATTCCTATTGGCTTATTATCATTTTCATCATTCACAACTTGTTCATAATAATTAAGATATAAATTCATTTGTCCTAGATTTTCTGCCTTTAAATTATTCATTTTTAGATCAATTAGTACATAAGACTTTAAAAACTTATTATAGAAAACCATATCTACATAATAATTAGTATTATTTAAAGTTATTCTTTGTTGGCTACCAACAAACATAAATCCTTTTCCTAGTTCTAGTAAGAAATCTTCAATATGTTTAATTAACTTACTCTCCAAGTCTTTTTCAAGTAGAGGTTTTTGTTCTTTAATTCCCAAAAATTCAAATACATAAGGTTCTTTAATTAAATCACTAGGTTTAGCTAACACTTGTCCTTTTTTAGATAATTCTAAAACTTTTTCTTTATTTGGCTTACCATCAGAAAGCAATAATCTTTCATATAATGAAGTATCTAATTGTCTTTGAAGTTCTCTTACACTCCAGTGCGAATTAATACATTCTTTTTCATAGAATTTCCTTTTAGAATCATCTTTAATTATTATTAACTCATTATAATGAGTCCAAGATAATTCAGGATTTATTTCTTCAAATTTTGGATATGTTTTATAAAAAATTCTCATATATTTCAAATTCGTATAAGAGTATCCTTTACCTAAAAATTTAGTCAAATCATTTGATAAACCTTTTAACACTTCTTTACCATATTCCAAACGATTATTGTATTTATTCTCATTTGATACTATAATTCTACCAATATTCCAGTATACATAGACTATAGAATTATTAATTTCTTTTGATAATTTAGATTTTACTTCATTTACTAATGTTGTTATTTCACTAACCATTTTATTATTTTCTTCTAACATAACTATTCCTTTCCAATTGGTCAGTCGCGACTGACCAATTTATAAATGACAATTATAGCACTCATTTTATTAATATTCTTTCTCTTTTTTAATTTTTGAAATCAGTATAATATATTATTTCTTTATTTAATGCTTTAGCAAAATCAATCTCTTTACTTGTGCTATTTCCAATATAACCGTCCACATTTACAACTAAAATAGCATCTGCCAATTTTATTCTCTCTTTATGCATTTTATCAAGCATTAAAGCTTCCTCTTCCGTGAAATCATCTTTACTAGGTCTAGAAGGATTATAAATAGGCACTAACATACAGTTTCCCTCTAATTCCATTTTTTCTGTTACTTCCATCATTTCTTTATAAAACCTTAAACTTCCACAAACTGTTATAATCTTCATTAAAAATCACCTCTCCAAATATAACTACAATATGTTTATCACATCTAAGTACCCATCAAATTTTATTTTTATTAATTCATCATTTAATTCAAAAAATACTTTTGCTTTGTTATCTTTTATATCTTCCAATCTAATTATAATTTTACTTTCTATTTCTGTATCTAAAAATTTTTCTGTATCAAATACTTCAAAATAGATAAATTGATTATCGTTTTCAAAAGGTATTCCATTATATTCTTTATTAACAAAAGCATTTATATCGTTAGTTTTTTCAAATCCTGCATCCAAATTCAAATAGCCATTAGTATTATCATTATTAACAAACTTTAGCCCAATACAAATATTAAAGCCTTCATCACCATGATTAATAAATTTACCAACATGTATCTCTTGCTTGGTGATTCTTAAATCTTTATCATCAATATATAACATAGAATTTCCCTCACTTTCTACACATCTTTAGGCAATTTGCTATAATCATATTTCTTAGCAACATCGTCTAAATCTTTTAGCGATTCTTTAATATCTTCTATTGCTTGATCTAATGTATAATTTATTCCTCTATTATCTCTTATTAGTTCTAATTTATATGCTACTCTATCTAAGTTAGTCATTACTTTTCTAGCTATTTCTCTTTTTGTACTATCCCAGTCTAAAATATCATATTTAAAAATTCTTGCTTCTTTAATAATATTTTTTAAATCTCTAGATGATTTGTTTTTAAATTCATCATTGGAAAACCAATTTGTTAAAGCATCATATCCTGCTGCTTTTAATAATTGTTCTAAAGACAAATCTAACTCTTCAGCAATTTTTCTTAATACTTCTATATCAGGTTTCTTAACTTTTCCATTTTCAAGATCATTTAAAGATGTATTACTTAATCCTATTCTTCTTGCTAGTTCTCTTTGAGAAAAGTTCTTTATATCTCTTCCGCCTTCAATTAAAGCTTTTAAAGTAAGTTCTTTATCCATATAAATACTCCTTCATTTATTAGGGTATAATATCATCCCAAAAACATTATAACATATCCTGTAAGTTTTTCACAACAATTTTGTAAGTTTTTCTTGACAATAAAGTTTAATTATTGCATAATAGAATTGTAAGGCTAACCTTACAAAAAAACAGAAAGGAGGGATTAGATGACTGCTGAGGAAACTTTAGAAATCGTTTCAAAACAATGGTGTAGTTTAGAAGATTTAATGAAAATTAGCCAAGTTGGTAGGAACTCTGCTCTAAAGATTAAAAGAAACATTAGAGAAAAACTAACCAAACAAGGCTATATGGTTCCAAAGCATGTAGTACCTATGAAAGAAGTTGTAGATTATTTAGATATTAATATCAGTTATTTAGAATCTAGAATAAAGAAAGGATAGCGATATGAAACTAATTGAAGAATTAGATACAAGCACAAAAAAAGACATCATAATCGAAGGATTAATGAGGTCTAAAGGTGTTTATTTACTTGTATCAAAACCTAAAGTCGGAAGTCTATGTTGGCACTGCAACTTTCCTACTGTCTTACCAATGGATTACCATTTTTAGGACACAAAGTAATTCCATCACCTGTCTTATATATTAGCACAGAGTCTGATTTTGGTCAATTACAGGACCGCTATAAAACACTAGGTCTAACTCCAAAAAAGGACTCTTTATTCATAATAGATAGAGATGGAAAACCTAATATAAGCATACTTGAGCATGAAGAAGAGATTGATGATTTTTCTGGTGATAAAACAGCAAATAAATTAGTAATCATTGATATGCTTAAAGATATGGATTTAGGTATCTCTTACGATATAAATGATTTTCAAGATGTAGCACAAAAGTTAATGCCTAAATTAAGAGAATTATGTGAGAAATATAATATAACAATATTATTTACGCATCACTTAAATAAAAGAAATGAAACATTAGGTAGCACTGCTTTTGATGCTTGTATAGATGGAAAAATAACTTTGTTTGAAACTAGGAATGACCATAATCATTTAATTATGAAAGTGATTAATAGAGGTTTTCTTGGATTTGATATGGATTTAAAAAGAAGTGAAAATCAAACTTTTAAAATAAGTAATTCTGTTGAAGATGATGAACTTGATGAGAACTTAATATTTTTTATTAAATATGCATCATTAAAGAAAGACTTTGAATTTACTCCTACTAGTATAATTCATGATGCTAAATTAAAGACAACAGCATTACGATTTGGCAGAATGTTAAATGCAAATATGGATTTATTACAAAGAGAAGGAATTTATATAACGAAGAATAGAACAAGTGATAAAAGAATTTATCATTGTATATATGATGAACCTATACTCGAAGATGATGAATAATCATCTTCTAAAAATAAGAACGAGGCACGTTTTGTTGCAAAGCAATGAAAGTGGCGATAGTGATTATTTTGGGATTTTTAAGGGTAAACCCTTAAACTCACGATTGGGCTATGCCCTAGTGAGATAGGTCAATAAATGACCTCTACTACTAAAGATGTATAAGCAAAGGAGGATAAAAGATTGTATGATGGCAAACAAGTAGTACGAGTAGAAACCCAATATAAGAAAGCTGACCTTTATAATATCGGTGTTGAAATGAAAGATAGAAAAGGTACAGGCAACTATGATATAGAACGAAGAGAATTTAATTATGAATATGTATCTCTTACTCAAAATAACCTATATCAAGAAGTAAAAATAAATTTAAAGAAAAGGAAAATAAAATATTTAGATAGACCTAATACTAATTTATTAAATGGTGTAACATTCACAAGTGGTCCTGAGTTTTTTCAATCACTTGGAATGAAACTTAAAGATAGTGGTAGAACTTATCATACCGGAGATAAAAATGGAAAAGCCGTAATGATTCCTGATATTAAATCCAAAGAAGATATACCCAATGCTGTAACTTACTTTTTTGATTGTTGTATGGAATTTTTAAAGAACTATGTAGGTGAAGAAAATATATTGCTTGCCCAGATTCATTATGATGAAGATACTCCTCACCTACAAGCCTATTTTGTTCCCGTTGTAAACAAAGTTAAAAGAAAATGTTTTGTAAAGGATAAAAATGGAAATGTTGTTAAAGAGAAAACGACAAATAAAAATGGGATTACCACTATTAATCCAAAATTGCTTCGAGATGATAAAGGAAAAATTGTATATGATGATGTCAAAGGAACTTTCCTCAATTGTGATCAATTTTGGAAAAATAGAGGTGGCAAATTATCTTTTCATAAAATGCAAAATGCCTTTAATGAATTTATTACAGAAAAAGGCTTTAACCTTTATCGTGGTGATATTGGAAGTAATAAAGAAAATCAAACTAAATTAGATTACGATATAGCCGAGAAAAAAGCCGAATTAGAAGAATTAAACAAGGAAAAGGAAAATACCTTAAAGATTATAGAAAACTCTAAAAATGGGCTTAAAAATATCGAAAATAATGATAGCAATAAAGAACTTTTAACTCCTGTTAAAAGAAAATTTGGTGGATATAAAAATGATGATGTTCTTAGATTCATAAAATACACAAGAGGTTTAGAACATAAAATAATTATCTTATCTACTGATAACTCCAATAAAGATATAGAGATAAATAAACTGACTGAAGAAAATAAGACTTTTAAAAACAACAAGGAACTTCTAAAAAGAAATGAAATTATTAAAGAACAGAAATCTACTATCCAAGATCAAAAAGAAGAAATTAGTAAATTAAGTGATTTAGTAGATATATTAAACAATAATATTGAAAGTCTTAAAGAAAAATTAGAAACTGAAGTTAATAAGTGGAAAAATCTATTCAAAAAAATGTGTAAGGCAATAGATAAGGTTTTAAAACGAGATAAACCTAAAGAAAAATTAGAAGATTATGAAGATATAGCCGATGCTATTAATCATGGTTATTACGGTAAAAACAATAAAAATAAAGACGATTTTGAAATAGAAAGATAGAACTATCAGCACTTCTATTGGAGAAACCTATCAATTATGGTAAACTACCAATTGAAGTGCGTGAATAGTCTAAACTAAGCAAAGGAGGAATAATAAATGGCAGTTAGACTATTAGAAGAAAAGAAATGGACCAAAGATGGTTGAAAATATATATGGTATGTTTGGGAGACAGGATTAGATGGTAAAAAACACAAGAAGTTTTCCAAAGCATATAAAACGGAAGCTGAAGCAAAGCGTGCTGAAAAAGAATATTTAAAAATGTCTGAGGTATTTGAGGGTGATATGAATATGACCTTCAAAGAATTATACACTAAGTATTACGAAGTTCAAAAAGATATTGTAAGATACTCAACCTTAAAAACTTATCGAGATAGAATTAAATATATTGGAATGTTTGATAAAGTTAAACTAAAAGATATGGATGCTATTCATTATCAAAAATGGAGAGCTGAGATGATGAAAGTAGATATTTCAAACAGTTATAAAAATGAAATTCAAAAGTTTTTAAAAATAGTCATTAATTGGGCTGTTAAGACTTATGGATTCAATATGAATAAGTTTTATGGTCGAATGGAACCTTTTACTTCGGCATCAGATATAAAAAAAGAAATGGACTTTTATACTTTAGAAGAATTTAATCAATTTATCTCTTCTGCACCAAACTTACAAATTAAGTGTATGTATGAAACTTTATACTATTGTGGACTTCGTAGAGGTGAAGCAAGAGGCTTACAATGGAAAGATGTTAATTGGATTGATAAAAGATTATCAGTTACAAAACAAGCAGTAACTCATGGTTCTGAAAATAGTACCTACTATGAATTAACAAAACCTAAAACTCAAAAAAGCAACAGGATCTTACCTATTGCAGAAATACTTTTTAGAGATTTAAAACAATTATATGAAGAACAGAAACAATTTGCTGAGTTTAATGATGAATGGTTTATATTCGGAAATTTCATTCCTATAACCTTCTATCAAATGAGGCATAAGAATATAGAAATTGCTAGAGATGCTAATATCAAGAGAATAAGGTTACATGACTTTAGACACAGTTGTGCATCCTTACTAATCAACAACAATGCTAATATAGCAGTTGTATCTCAATTCTTAGGTCATGCATCCATTGAAGAAACCCTAGATACTTACACTCACATGTTCAAAGATAAACTTAGTGATGCTGTAAATACTATAAATAAACTAACTTATCCTGCACCTTCAATATAGGATTTTGGTAGTTGATTGGTAGTTGAAAGCATTAATTTATAAAATAATGATTTTAGAAATCCCTGTAAATTCAAGCAAAAACAAAAAGTGAGCCAGCTTTCGCTGACTCTTCAGGGGGTTTTGGTTGGGCACTCTCACATTTAAATCGTAAGAGTACCTAGCGTGAATATCATCACGCTACTATAATTATATAGGGTTATTTATATAAAGTCAATCACTATTTATTGACAATTTTTTATATTAACCCAAGACTAATCCAAATCTATTGATTTTTCAAGCAATTTCTTTATTTTAAAATTTTCTTTTTCACTTAAATAATTCTTTTTTAAAAATTCTTCACTATCTTGTTTTGCACTCAACAATATTTCAAAATCATTTTTAAAATTAGCCATTTGAAATATCATATCACCACTTTGCCGCGCACCAAACAAATCTCCACTTCCACGTAGTAAAAAATCCTCTTCACTTACTTTGAAACCATCATTTGTTTCTGTCAATATTTTAAGTCGCTCTGTTTCCCTTTCACTTATTAAAAGACAATATGATTGTAATTCATTTCGTCCTACCCTTCCCCTCAATTGATGTAATGCAGATAAACCAAAACGATAACTGTCAAAAATAACCATCATTGTTGCATTTGGAACATCTACTCCCACCTCTATAACTGTTGTGCTAATTAAAATTTGAATTTCATTTTTGGAAAATTGATTCATAATTTCTTCTTTTTCAAATGGCTTCATCTTTCCATGTAGTGCCCCAATTTTACATACCTTACCAAAAGCTTTTTCCATTTTAATAGAAAGCTCATTTACATTTTCAAAATCACTTTTCTCACTTTCCTCAATTAAAGGTGCTACCACATAAACCTGATGCCCCAACTTAATTTGTTCATACATAGCTTGTAATACTTCTTTCATATCACGATTTGAAAAAAGTTTTGTAACAATTGGTTTTCTACCTTTTGGAACTGTTTTAATACTAGATATATCCATATCTCCATATAAAGTAAGTGCATAAGTTCTAGGAATTGGAGTTGCGCTCATATATAAAATATCAGGAGTAATACCTTTATTTTTTAGACTACTTCTTTGATTTACTCCAAAGCGATGTTGTTCATCTGTAATCACAAGACCTAAGTTAAAATACTCAACTGCTTCCGTAAATAACGCATGCGTTCCTATAATAAAATCAATCTCTCCTTTTTTTAAAGAATTATACACTTCCCTTTTTTCTTTTACCTTCATTTTACCTGTAAGTAATCCAATGCGAAGATTGGTATTTTTAAAAAGTTTCAAAGCAGTTTGAAAATGTTGTTCTGCTAAAATTTCCGTTGGAGCCATTAAAGCAGTTTGGTACCCACTTAAATAATTAATATAATTAGCAATAAAAGAAACAACTGTTTTTCCACTTCCTACATCCCCTTGTAATAGACGATTCATTCTTATAGGAGATGTCAAATCTTGGTAAATAACCTTTACACTATTCAATTGATCTTCAGTTAACGTATATGGCAAAGATTCTATAAAAGATTGAATACGCTTATAATCTACATTCCTCTTTAATCCAATTTTATTTTTTTTGTTATTTTTTAAATAATTCATTTTTAACATAAATAGAAATAACTCTTCATATTTAATGCGTCTTACTGCTTTTTCTAAAGTTTCTTCATCACTAGGTTGATGAACAATTCGAATACTTTTTTCCTTGGATAGAAATTGATATTTTTTTTGATAAATAAAAGGTATATAATCTTCTGATTGTATCGGATTCTTTAAAGCCAATGCCACATAATGGGATATTTGTTTACTAGAAATTCCATAAATTGTATGATAAACTGGTTCAATTGTAATTTTATCTAAATCTCCCATACGTAATTCAGCTGCGACAATATGATTATGAATAGGATCATACTTTCCAATAATTGTAACCAATTTTCCAATTGGAAGTTGTGATTTTAAAAAACCACGATTAAATATCGTAATACGTAGTAAATGATTTTGTGCATTTATTTTAAAATCCATTTTATCCATTTTTTTATTAATATGAAATACATTAGGTACACTCTCTATCACACCATCTATAATAACTTTATCATCCTTTAATGCACTATCTAAATTTGTTCTTTTTAAAATATCATAGCGAAAAGGATAGTAAAAAATTAAATCCTGTATATTGTGAATACCCAGTTGTCCAAGAATACGTAATCCTTTTGGACCCAATCCTCTTAGTTCTTCTAGTGCGTTCATATTTCACCAACTTTTTTTAATTATAACACGAATATTTGTTCGTTTCAAGAAAAATTTAAAATATTTTTTATACAGTAAAAATAATTGCTTCTTTGTTCATAACATCACTTAGAATTTTTATACATATTATCTATTTTCTGATTATATCTAAATATAACCTATCATAGTTTATTACTCATTTTATTCTTTAAAAACATATACACCGCATAAAATATAAAGGTAAATAGACTAATCCATTTCCCTATTTTAAAATATGGAGCCTGATATTTTATTTCAATCTGATGATTTCCTTTTTCCAGTGGAAAACCAAGAAATGATGTATTTACTTTTTCCACATCCACTTTGGTCCCATCTACTTTAATATGAAACCCTTGATCATAGGGAATAGATAACACAAAATAACCATCTGCTTCCATTTCTATATTACCCACAATTTGATTATCTTTTGTTTTTTTCTGATTGATTAAAAATGGGTATTTATCTTTCTGATTATTTTGTATCTCTTCATAATCTAAAGCATAAATATGAAAATTTTCTAAAAGATATTTTCCTTTTGTAAATTTTATTTCTAATGCTTCTATATTATTTTCAGAAATCACATAAGCAAATCGATGATTTTCATTCTTATATTCCCAACTAGAACAAGTTAATTTATTTGTAATTCCATTAATAGTAATACTAATATCACCTGTTTTACAAGAAGGCGCATTGACCACATCAAAATCGATCAATAATACCTTTGACATTGGCTTTTCCAGTGCATAAATCATCGTATCCTTTTCGCTCGCGATTACCTCATACCCGTTGATAGTCTTTTCCACTTTCAAATTTTTACCTATCTGTATGGAACCTACATCCATAGAAAGTTCCTCTAATTGACTGTTAAATTCAAAATTGGTAGTTACAGAATCCGAAACTATAATAGAATTAAGCAATGCCTCTAAATGATAAGGATACTCTAAATTTTTAAATGCAGATTGGTGCATTAATTGATCACTACCATATCCAAAAGGATATACATATTCATTTTCATACAAACATTTGTCTTGCTCTTCTGCTAATTTATGATAACCAATATATTCCTTTTCACAAGAAGCCACAATGTACCGTTCTGCCATCAGTATAGAAAATAACAAATTATTCGTGCTTGCATGAATGAATCGATTACGATAAGGTAAAGCATGTTCTACAGTATCTTTAAAAAAATTAGAATACTCACTATTATATACAGAGGAATACAGAGAAGTACTGAATTGATGATTTCCATAAATTTGGTTAATACCATATAATGTATTTTCTTGGACACTAGTACGCCACAAATTATCTGTCACAGGAATTTCGTTTATTAAATGTTCAATTACCTGGTTAGAATAACTTTTCTTCACATAACCCTCACTTAAATTAACTGAAATAGAAGTAATGAGTGAAATTGCCAAAATAGGCAACAAAAGTAACCAAGTTTTTGAATAATGCGTGTATAAAATAATCGCACATATCACAAGTATAACATCAATATAATAAAAAACTTTAAAATACCCACTCATTAAAATTGCTACATGAAAAATGACCAATGAAAAAATAAAAAATCTTCTCATATCTTTACGTTCTATAACATCCTTTAAAAAAACTCCAATTAAATAAATTGCAAGTGGTAAAAATGGAATTAATACTTTTGACCTTACATACAACGTTCCATTGAGTATATAAATAAAAATTGGAATAAAACATAACAGAAAAAATAAAATTCCAAGCCACTTATTTTCCCTTTTCCTACTTGTTATAAAATAAAAATCAGCAAATATAAATATACTAGTAAGTCCAAGCGAATATGCTGTGTATAAAATATTGCTTATATTAAAATTTGGTAAAAACAAAGTTAAGATAGAAATAGAATGATTACTACTTTCTCTCCCACACAATAAAGCATACGCAGTAGGTAAAAGATAAAATGCTGAACATAAAATTCCTATAAAAATAGGGATAATAAAAATAAAACCATCTTTTAAAAATTTTTTAAATTCAAACGAATTTTTCTTTAACCAATGATAAATTCCATAAATAACGAGTGAGATTATCCCTCCAATACTATAATAATAACTAGAAATTATCATAAAAAATACGCTCCATGTCATATACCCAGTTTTCTTCTTTATAAAATAATTATCTACTCCAATCAACCCTAAAATTAAAAAGGGCATATAATTTACAAACATGATATGACGATGGGCATGAAAAATAATTGGACAAGCAAAAAAATAAAGAATAACACTAAAAAAAGCAATTTTATCTCCCAATTTTGGTTTAAAAAAATAATACAGTAAAATCATAGAAACCAAAATACTGAGTAAACTAGTTACGATAATATAAGTTTGCATAGGAACAAAAGGTAGAAAATAAGAAAGCAAAATAATTGGATTCAATAAACCGTAGTAAGCAAAATTAAATATATTTTGTCCCGCTCCTAAATGTATAGAAAAATTTGGGAAAAAATTTCCCGTTTGGTAAAAGAGATTTCTAAAATATTCAGGAAAAGCAGTATGTTGCCCCAACCAATCTGTCTTAGAGCCAAAAATAAAAGGTGATAAGAAAAAAATAAAACCTAGACCCAATATTAAAAAAATCATAATGACAATATATTTTTTATCCTGTTTCATATAACATTTCACTCCATTCTTTACATTGAAACTACACTTCTTGCAATAACCATTTTACTACTATTTAAAACGGCCTCTTACCACTATCTTATACTTTAATCTTTTGATTTTTTGTTTCAATATGTACTCGTTGCACCATAGCAAGCGATACAATTAAAGATAATGTAAACGACCCTCCATAACTCAAAAATGGAAGTGGAACTCCTGTTAAAGGCATTACTCCAAACAAACCACCTAAATTGACAATCACATGTAAAAATATATAAACGGAAACTCCAAAACAAATATACCTTCCGCGAATTGTATTTGCTTTCATAGATAACTTCAAAATACGATATAATACAACTACATACGCTAAAAATAACACAGATGCTTTTAAAAATCCATATTCCTCTGCAATGATTGCAAAAACACTATCTGTATGAGATTCTGGAATGTAAGAAACTTGTTTACTATTTCCAATTCCTACTCCTAATAATCCCCCTTCATTAATTGCGATAAAACCATTACAAATTTGGTATCCACCACTCTCATAATCCGCACATGGATTCCAAAAATCAAATCTACTTTTTTGTGTTTCAGTTAATAATCCTCCTGTTTTTGCGACTAAAATAGAACCTGCGCAAAAAATTAAGAGAATCCCTAATGCAATTGTCTTTATCTTATCGATCCGTAAAATAGGGCTCGCTAAAAACATACTAATAAACAAAAGCAATAAAATAATCATCGTTCCTAAATCATGTTGGAAAAATACAAATATAGGAAATAAACATCCAACAACTAAAATAATCCCAATTAAATCATAATGATTTTGATTTTTTAATCGTAGTTTTATATAAAATAACTCATATATAACTGATAAACACATAATCATAACAGGTTTTGCAAATTCGCTTGGTTGTATTGAAAAAGGCCCAATTCGAATCCAGTTAATGGATCCTTTATTAGATGTTCCATATAATGATAAATAAATTAGTAACCCTAATACGCCAATGAATGAAAAAAGGCCAAATCTTAAATATTTTTTTGTAGGTTGTTTAATTAAAAATAAAAATAAAATAGCTCCTGTAAGTAAAAATAAAGTCTGTTTATAAAAGAATCGGTATAATGATGTGTTGTATTTTAAAACAGATGCTTGACTTGATGCAGTGACAATATTAAGTAAACCAAAAATAAACAACGCTGTTGTGATTAAAAATAAAGGTTTATCCATATCCAAAATTAATTTTCGTAGCTTTCTTGGCACATTCATACAATCACCTTATAGTATTATCATATCATAATCTAATTTATACTTTCAATTGTTTCTTAGAAATTCGTATTAATTGGGACTTTTTCATTAACACATTTTACTTATTTTAATACAATATATTAGACCTAGATAGGAGGGAACAATATGTATTATTACGGAGGATACCAAGGATATGGTTGCGGAAACCCTTGCTGTGGTGGAGGTAGCTATCCTGGTGGTGGATATGGCGCTGGATATGGTGCTGCTATCATTCTAGTTCTATTTATCTTATTAGTTATCATCATTGGTGCTAGATCTTGGGGTAACTAAGCAAAAGAAGAGCGTTCTCTTCTTTTTCGTTTACAATCATTTGCACATTACTTATTTTTAATGTATAATAGGCAGCAAAAATATATTTTCAGTACATTAATTTTGATAATAAGTTTTTAATAAAACTTAAATGAAAACCTCTAATATATCATTTAATGTAGAAACAATTATTTATAATTAAATTATACCGATTTTGTAGAAGACATTATGATACAATACTTAGATTTATTCCTGTCAAACAAAAAGTTTAATAAAAATGCAGAATTTAAAGAAACATTATTTTATCGTAATCTTCTAGAAAATTTGTATCAAAAAATTAAAGTTTAAATTGTACTTCTTTTTAAATATAAAAATTTGTGATAAAATATTTGTAATGGAGTTGGTAAACATGTTTAAACCATTAAACATATTAGATGAAAAAGATAAAAATTTGAGAACTATTAGCAAGAATGCTACATTTCCACTCTCTAAAGAAGAAAAAAAATTAATTCAAGACATGATTGACCATTTAACTTTTAGCCAAATTGAAGAGAAAGCAAAAAAATATGATTTAAGACCAGGTATGGGACTTGCTTTTCCACAATTAGGAATTAATAAAAGAATTATTGTAATTGTAGATGAGTATACAGAAGGAAAATTCGATAATTATGTAGTCATCAACCCTGTTATTATAAGTAATTCTACAGAAATAATAGCAGCTGATGCAGGAGAAGGATGCTTAAGTGTCAATCGTGATGTAGAAGGTCATGTCCCAAGGTTTGCTAGAGTTACTGTTGAAGGCTATGATGAATTTGGCAATAAAATAAGGATTCGTGCAAGAGAAGAATTATCGATTGCTTTTCAACATGAAATTGATCATTTGAATGGAATTTTATTTTTTGATCGAATTGATAAGAAAAAGCCATTCTTTTCAGAACAAGAAATAAGGTTAATATAGGAGGAAAACATGAAAAAAACAATATTACAAATTGCTGTACTGGTTTTAATCGCATGCATTTGTTCTATCTTAATATATTACTATGTATAGGCACATTATTCTTGTGCTTTTTATATAGCTTAAATTCTAACGAATGATTATGTATTGACATTAATTGACATATCAATTTCTACTAGTATAAATAAAATTTTCACCTGTATTTAATATTTTTAAATCCTCTAACAAACTATAACTTCAAACATATAAAAAAAGGCAATACAAGCCTTTTAATAATACACTGGATAACCATAGTAAGGATATGGCCTATAATAATATGGCGTTAAAAATGTTGCAGTTGCTGCGCCTAATAAAAATGGTACACTAAAACCCCATACGGTGTTTCCAGGTCTAGGTCTACCAAAGTTAGGCCTAGGTCTTCTATAAGGACGATACATCACACCATTCACACATATACCCCCTACTGTATAGTATGATTTATTTTCTATTTTGTACTATTAAATTTTTCCATATAATCTTCATAAGACATTTGCTTATCACGAATACATCCATCATCAAAAATTTCAATTAAACGATTACTGATACTTTGGATTAATTCTTGATCGAATGTTGCGTAAACCAAAGCACCTTTATATTTTGCTAAACCTTCATTCAATGCTGTAATAGATTCTATATCCAAATGATTCGTTGGTTCATCGAGTAATAAAACATTTCCTTTTTCCAACATAATTTTCGAAAACATGGAACGTACTTTTTCTCCCCCCGATAAAACACTTACTTTTTTTAAAGACTCTTCACCTGAGAATAACATTCTCCCTAAAAATCCTCTTACGAAACTTTCATCTTTCACTTCTGAATAATTTTGTAACCACTCCATTAAAGAAATTGAATCTTTAAAATATATATCATGATTTTTAGCAAAGTATGATATTTTCACACTAGACCCAATTTTAATTGTTCCACTATCTGGTTTTAATTCTCCTGCCAATATTTTAAGCAAAGCAGTTTTAGCAATTTCATTATTCCCAATTAAAGCAATCTTATCTTCTGGTCTAATTGTAATATTAACATTTTGTAATACTGGTTTATGATCAATGCTATAATTGATTTTTTCTAGGGTAATCACTTCTTTTCCAAGAGGCCTTTCAATATCAAATTGAATATATGGGTATTTTCTGCTAGATGGTTTAATATCTTCTAATACAATTTTTTCCAAAGATTTTTTTCGAGATGTAGCTTGCTTCGATTTAGACGCATTAGCGCTAAATCTTCTAATAAATTCTTCTAATTCTTTTATTTTTTCTTCTTTTCTTTTGTTGGAATCTTTCATTTGTTTTTGTATTAATTGACTAGATTGATACCAAAAGTCATAATTTCCAACAAACAATGTTATTTTTTCATAATCAATATCTAACATATGCGTACATACTTTATTTAAAAAGTGACGATCATGAGATACCACTAAAACTGTATTTTTAAAATTAATCAAAAACTCTTCTAACCATAGAATGCTTTCGCCATCAAGTCCATTGGTTGGTTCATCTAGCAAGAGAACATCTGGATTTCCAAATAAAGCTCTAGCAAGCAACACCTTAACCTTCTCTCTATCCTCTAACTCTCTCATGAATTTATTATGTAATTCATTTTTTAAACCCAATCCAACTAATAAAACAGCAGCATCACTTTCCGCAAGCCATCCATTCTTTTGTTCAAATTTTGCTTCTAATTCTGCTACCTTCATACCATCTTCCATAGAAAAGTCTGGTTTCATATAAAGGGATTCTTTTTCTTTCATAATTTGATAAAGCTCCGCATCACCCATAATAACTGTTTCTAATACTGAATATTCATCAAACTCATTGTGATTTTGCTTTAATACAGATAATCTTTCTCCTTTACCAATTACAATTTCTCCTTTAGTAGGTTCTATTTCACCACTTAATATTTTTAAAAATGTGGATTTCCCTGCCCCATTAGCGCCTATAATTCCATAACAATTATCATCTTTGAATTCCAAGTTTACATGATCAAATAAAACCCTTGTTTGAAATCTCAAACCTATATTATTTACTTTTAACATTATAATCACCTGTTTTCTACTTATCTAGTTTATCACACTTTCCTTGTTTTTCCAAATAAAAAAATAAGTAAACTATTAAATAAAAAAAAGCAAAAAAAAATTGGCAACTACCTATTTTCGCATACACTATCGTCGGCGTAAAAGAGCTTAACTACTGTGTTCGGGATGGACGCTTTTGACTATTATTATATTCTATTACCCCTTATTTTATCGTGATTTTTAATTTTTTGAAGGTGTCATATAATATTATAAATTATTACACTTTATTTTAGATTTCATGACACCTAGTATGACACCTTTTACTTTTCTATTACTATTCTTTAACTAATATATGTTATTTATTATTTATACTTAATTATAGCATATTTATTAATATTATAATTTAAGAGTATTTAATATTTAATATTTAAAATATATAAACTATTTATCGTTTAGTCCGTCAATATAACCCTCTACTTTTGATTTATAGTTTGGCGATAGTTTATTAATCTTATTTAAAAGAATAAAATCACTATCACTAATATTATTCGGCTTTATATCATTGATAGGAATATCATATTTTGTTCTACAAAGTAAATAATCAATAGAAGTATTATAGTAATCTGCTAACTTGATAAGCATATCAGAACTAGGAAATACACGCCCCGTTTCATAAGATGAAACTGTTTCTTGAGTTATATTCAAGTCCATAGCAACTTTAGTTTGCAATAAGTCTTTTGAAGTTCTTATTTGTTTTAGGTTATTTTTCATGTTATTTCCTCCTATATATAATTTTACTTATACAGGATAAAATTATAAATTAGAAATAAAAAGTCGAATAAGCATTGAAAAATAA
>CAOJDP010000026.1 GCA_948433085.1 uncultured Caryophanales bacterium | reverse complement strand
TTAGAACTTGGAAAACCAAATATCGTGGAGATATATTAATTCACGCTGGTAAAAGTATAGATAAAAAAGCAATGAATAGATTCAAACATTTAAATTTAGAATATCCCGTTGGTCAAATAATTGCAAAAGCAACTATTACAGACTGTATATATGTAGATGAAGAATTTGCGCAAAAAATGTGTAAAAAAGATCCTGTTGTATATAAAGGATTAATTAATAAAGGTGACTGGGACGGATATGGATTTAAAATAGAAAATGTTGAAAAAATAAATCCTATTGAAGTAAATGGTAAATTAAGCTTATGGGATTATGATTACGAAAATTAAAAAATAATTATTGTGGAGGATAAGTATGAAAACAACACATAATATGAATTTAAATAATGACCCATTTAATCGTATAAAAGATGGAACAAAAACCATAGAATTGCGATTAAATGATGAAAAAAGACAACTGCTAAAGGAAAAAGATTTGATAGAGTTTACAAATAGAACAACATTAGAAGTTATAATAGTTGAAATAGTAAGATTATACAAATATTCAAATTTTGATGAATTATATAAATATTTTGATAAAATATCAATGGGATATGATATAAATGATATTGCAAATCCTAAAGATATGGAAAAATATTATTCTAAAGAAGAACAAGATAAATATGGAGTTATTGGCATAGAAGTAAGAGTGATAGAAGATAGGAAGTGATAAAAATGAATGACAACAATCGACAAAATCAGACAAATATAAACTGGTTGATTACGATTTTATTTAAACCCTTTAGTAAATCCTTATAAATAAAGTTTTTCTCGATTTTAGATCTTGCACATTTTTATTTAAAATAGATAGAAATCATTTTAAAATCATAAAAATAGTGTAATTTTAGTGAATTTTATTATAGGAATTTAAGAGGTGATTACGAAATTTAAACCCCTACAAGTTTATTATGAGAGGAGATGAATAAAGATGGCAGAAAATAATTTATTAATTTATAAAAATAAAGATGGTAACATTATAGTAGATGCAATATATAAAGATGAGACACTATGGTTATCTCAAAAAGGAATGTCTAGAGTGTTTGAAGTTGGTGTTTCAGCAATTTCAAAACATCTAAAAAACGTATTTGAGGAAGAAGAACTAAATAAAGACTCAGTTGTTTCCAAAATGGAAATAACTGCGAGCGATGGTAAAAACTATAATACAGAGATTTATAGTTTAGATGCGATAATAGCAGTTGGTTATAGAATTAATTCTAAAAAAGCAACAGAATTTAGAATATGGGCAACAAAAATATTAAAAGAGTATATGACAAAAGGTTTTGCTTTAAATGATGAAAGATTTATTAAAGGAAATAAATATGATGCTAAATATTTTGAAGAATTATTAGAGCGTATCAAAACAATTAGAGTGAGTGAAAGAATGTCGTATCAAAAAATAACTGATTTATTTATAGCGACATCAACTGATTATAATCCTAAATCAGAGAGTGCTTATACATTCTTTAAAATAGTTCAAAATAAACTTCATTATGCAATTTCAGGTCATACTGCGGCGGAACTAATATATGAAAGAGCAAATTCACAAATAGAACATATGGGGCTTACAAACTGGAAAAATAGTCCTGATGGATTAATATATAAATATGATGTATCTATTGCTAAGAATTATTTAAACGAAGAAGAATTAAATAAATTGAATGATTTAACAAATATGTTTTTAGTTTTTGCAGAAGATGAAGCAAAAGAAAGACATGTTATGACAATGCAAGATTGGATTAATGCAACCGATGATTTATTAAAATTTAGAAGAAAAAATGTTTTAAAAAATTCTGGAAACATCTCTCATAAAGAGGCGGTAGAAAAAGCAGAAAGTGAATATGAAAAATATAGAATAATTCAGGATCAAAAATATATTTCTTCTATGGACAGGTTTTATAATAAATATTTAAAAGATTTTAGTGAAGGTGAAGATGATGACTAACAAAGAAATTGAATTAAAAAACGAAGATGAAGTTTATGATTTTGAATTGTTTTTTCTAAATAATATTTATGATAGTTTGCAAGAAATAAGTGATGATTTAGATTGCTTAATTGATGGTTATGATGAGTTTGAGCAAGAGATATATGGTGATTTTAGGACAGTAATAATTAATTTAGCTATATCTTTTGAGTTGATTGTAAAATTTCGTTTAGAAAATGAACACTGGTCATTAATTTTTGCGGACATAAATAAAGCAAAAAGATCTAAACTTGAGAATGGTGATTTTATTAGTGTTGATATAGAAAGTGGCGTTCTTAGATTAAAAAATATTTGTGAGCTAAATTATGATTTTAAAAATTTAAGAAAAATTTGTAATTTTAGAAATTGTTTAATTCATTTTACGTTAAGAAGAGTGAATATAATCGAAGTAATTAATACTATTAGTAATGGAATACTTGAACTAAAACAATTTTTTGAAAATGAAATATATGAATGTTTGCCTGAAGAAGCCAAAAAAGATTTTAAAAGCGTTTTAGAAAGTTTAAAAAATCATTGTGAAGACCTAAATGTATTAAGCATGAAAATAATTAAAAAAGGAAGTGTAGAAAATGAATGAAACACAGGGGGGTTGCATAAAAGCGTAATCAACTGGTTGATTACGATTTAATTAAGAACACCATTAAATACTTATAAATAAAGGAATTTATCCAATTTGAATCTTGCATATTTTCATTAAGAAGTCCATGAATTTATTAAAAATCATTAAATGCGTAGTGATTTAGGTGTTATTTATAATAGAAATTAGAAAGGTGATTACGACGTTTAAGAACATAGAAAAGAGGCGAATATATGACAAACAAAATAATTGAAGTTCAAAATATTAAAGTGAACATAACAAATATAAATGATAGCGATTATATTTGTATTTCTGATTTTACCAAATTTAAAGAAGGAAAATCTACATCAGATGATGTTATCAGAAATTGGTTAAGAAATAGAATTACTTTAGAATTTTTAGGTACTTGGGAGTCAATTTACAATCCAAATTTTAATTCCGTCGAATTCGACGGGTTTAAAAGTGAGGCAGGACTTCATACTTTTACACTAAGTGTTACAGAATGGTGTAATAAAACGAACGCAATTGGGATATATTCGAAACGTGGAAAATATGGTGGAACTTATGCTCATAAAGATATTGCTTTTGAATTTGCATCTTCTATTAGTCCGGTTTTTAAACTATATTTGATAAAAGAATTTGAAAGACTAAAAGAGTTAGAAAATCAAAATAGGGAATGGGATGTAAAAAGAATTTTAACTAAAAATAATTATCTTATTCATACAGATGCAATTAAAAATTATATATTACCTGATAACGATTATTATAAAGATAGAGAATGGTTAAAGTATGCAGAAGAAGCAGATATTTTAAATGTTGCTTTATTTAATACAACTGCTAAAAGATGGAGAGAACTTAATCCGAACTTGGCAAAAAAATCAAATGTTAGAGATTATGCATCAATAAATGAATTGACAGTATTATCTAATTTAGAATCGCATAATGCAGAATTAATTAAAGAAGGGAAAGATAAAGAAGAAAGATTTGAAATATTAAGTGGCATAGCTAAGTATCAACTTGATATACTTAATAATGCAGAAAAGATAAAATTATTAGGAGAAAAAGATAGTATATAGTATTTTGCACATTTGTATTACTTCTTTCTAAATAATAAAATTATTACAGAAAGAAGGTAAAATATGAATAAATATAATATTAAAGAATTAGCAGAAAAATTAGAAAGATGCAGAAATGTAAATCTTGATGATGTAAAATTAGAAGATGTGGATGAAATAACAGATATAAAAATAGACAGAAGAAAACTTAGTAATGAAAGAATATTGGCGTTTTTAATAAAGACAAAGAATCCATATATATTTAAAGTCAATGGGAAATTAGTTAGAATAAGATTTTCAGAAAATAGTAATTTAACTGCAGAAGATTGCCTTACTAATGTATTGAAGAATTTATATAGATAGGAGAAATTAAAATGATTTATTTTTTAAGACATGGAAGTACAGATTGGAATGAAAATTTAAATGGTGAAGGAAAAAAAGATCCAAAATGTCAAGGGCGATGTGACTTACATTTGAATGATAAAGGCAAAAAACAGGCTTTAGGGGCAAAAGAATATTTAATGGCTATTAAATTTGATAAAATCATTTGCAGCCCTTTAATTAGAACAAAAGAAACTTTATCTATTGCATATGATGGCACTGCACCAATAATATATGATAATAGAATTATAGAACGAGATTTTGGAGAATTTGAGGGATTAACTCGTTCTGAGTTCGACTTTAATAGTTTTTGGAATATTTATAGTAATCAAAATTTTAATAAGGCAGAGAGTATCCTAGAAGTTCAAAATAGAGTATTCAATTTGTTAGATGAATTACGAGATAATCCAAATGAAAATGTTTTAATAGTTGCACATGGCGGTGTTGGATTAGTTTTAATGAGTTATTTTGAAGGAGTACCAGAAGATGGAGATTATTTAAATTTTGAATTAGGAACTGGTAAATTAAAAGAGTTTAGTTTCGAAAGAATATTAAAAAGATAATTATTTAGAGGAAGTGAAAAAGTTATGGAAAATAATCGACAAAATACAACAAATATAAACTGGTACCCTGGCCATATGGCAAAAACGAAAAGATTAATTAAAGAAAAAATAGAATTTATTGATATCGTTTATGAAGTAATTGATGCAAGAATACCATATTCTTCTAAAATAATAGATATCGATACTTATATTAAAAATAAACCTAGAATTTTAATATTTACAAAAATGGATTTATGCGATTATAATGAATCCAAAAAATGGATGGATTATTACAGCAAGAAGGGATATACAGTATTGGGAGTTAACTTAAATCAACCAAATAGTGTTAAACCAATTTTAGAAAAAACAATAGAAATATTAAAAAGTGAAAAATTAAAAAGGGAACAAAAGGGAATTCAAATGAAAAAAGCGCGTGCGCTTGTAGTGGGAATTCCAAATGTTGGGAAATCTACACTAATTAATCGTTTTGTTGGAAAAAGGGCAGTAACAGTAGGAAATAAACCAGGTGTTACAAAGAATTTAGATTGGATTCGTATTAATGATTCTTTAGAATTACTAGATTCGCCTGGTATTTTGTGGCCAAAATTTGAATCAAGTACAGTCGCATTTAATTTGGCAAGCCTTACAGCAATTAAAGGAGAAATATTACCATTAGATGAAGTTGTTATATATATATTAGAAATGTTAGAAAAATATTATCCTGAAATATTGAAACAAAGATATGGGATTGAAAAAGTACAGGAAGATGTAGTAGAAACATTAGAATTGATTGGGAAAAAAAGAGGTTGTCTTATTCGTGGTGGAGAAGTAGACTATGATAAAGTATATGCAGTTGTTCTAAATGATATGAAAGATGGTAGCATAAAGGGAATTACATTTGATAGAATAGAAAAAAATCATTGAACAAGTGAGGAAAAAGAAATACTCTAAACAGTTGATATTTAATTATAAAAATAGAATCCCTTTATAGTATAAAAAAGTATATAAATTTTACAATTTGGTAATTGTTATGTAGAGTATAGTAGATTATATGACTTAAAAGACATGCACTGATGAAGCCTGTATGTAACTACAAATTTAATTGATAATTAAAGTTACATACCTGTAAATAAAAAATGAAAAAGTAAAAGGTGATTGAATGATAAATGTACTTTCTTTGGCATACCTAGGAGATGCGATTTATGAATGTAGTATCCGAGAATATTTATTAAAACAGGGAAATTTAAAAGTAAAAGAACTTCAACAATTAGCAATTTCCTATGTGAGTGCGAAAAATCAATGTAAATTTGTAAAACAAATGATTGAAACTAAATTTCTAAAAGACGATGAAATTGAAATAGTATTGCGTGCACGTAATCATAAAAGTCATAAAAGTCCCAAAAATACCGATGTAGCAACCTATAAATATGCAACAGGATTAGAAGCATTGATAGGATATTTATATTTAGAACAAAATATCACAAGAGTAGAAGAAATTATGAATTATATTAAAAATTGTAATAATTGAAAGAAATTGTATAGTGAAAAGGAGAAATGTATGAAGAAGTTATTTGTAATTATTTGTATTTTATTATTGACAGGATGTGGAACAAAAGAAACTATGAAAGAAACAATTACTTATCAAGAATTAAGAAATTTAGAAGATTATATTTTAGTAGATGTTAGAACAGAAGAAGAATTTGTGAGTAATCATATTCCTCACGCAATTAATATCCCACTCTCTACCATTCACGCAGATATTCAATTAGATAAAAATAAAATAATTGTAGTTTATTGCCAAAGTGGGAATAGAAGCAATCAAGCAAAAGAATTACTAAAGCCATTAGGTTATACAGTATATGACTTTGGAAGTATCCATAATTGGGAAGGAGATATGTAGATGTATATCTATGGCAAAAATGTTGTAACAGAATATTTAAAAAATAATAAAAAAGTAAAAAAAGCTTATATTTATAAAAATTTTAAAGACGAATATATATTATCTGTTATACAAAAACGTAAAATTGAAACAAAATTTACCGAAAAAATTGAATTAGATAGACTTGCAAACACCACTCATCAGGGTATAATATTAAATGTGCCAGATTTTGAATACAGTCATTTAAAAAAATTAATAGAAAAAGAAAATTCATTATTAGTAATTTTAGATCACTTAGAAGATCCTCATAACTTTGGTGCCATTATTAGAACTTGCGAAGCAGCAGGTGTAGATGGAATCATCATACCAAAGGATAGAAGCGTTGATGTCAATTCGACTGTAATTAAAGTAAGTACAGGCACAATTGATCACATGAAAATTGCACAAGTCATAAATCTTGTTCAAACAATCAGAGAATTAAAACAAAAAGGATTTTGGATTGTTGGAACAGATATGGAAGGTACAGATTATGATCAAATTGACTATAGAGGAAAAACAGCTATTGTGATTGGAAATGAAGGAGCAGGAATGAGTAGACTTGTACAAGAATCTTGTGACTTTATTGCGAAAATACCTATGCAAGGAACCGTAAATAGTTTAAATGCATCTGTCGCAACTGGTATCATTGTATTTGAAGCAGTAAAAATTAGAAAGTAGGTAGATTCTATGGACTATAAAGAATATAACGATTATGAATTATTAGATTATATTCGTGAAAATCATGAAGAAGCACGTGATATTCTTTATCAGAAATACCAACCATATATTCAAAAATGTGCATATAAATTATATCCATTTGTCAAAAGCGCAGGAATTGAAGTAAATGACTTAATTCAAGAAGGAATGTTAGGATTAACAAATGCAATCTATTACTATCAAGAACAAAAAGAAAATACGTTCTATACTTTCGCAACTACTTGTATTCGAAGAAAAATGGTTAGTATTGTTGTGGGAACAAAACGTCTAAAAAATAAAATATTAAATGAATCGATTCCAATTGATTCAGTAGATGATATGGGAGATATCTATTCTTTAGAGTATTTATTTGGTGATGAAACAACCAATCCAGAAAATGTTCTTATGCGTTATGAATACGAAAATAATATAATTGATGTAGCGAAGAAAAACCTAACATCCTTAGAAAGCGCCGTTTTTGAGCTTAAAATTAGTGGATTCGGATATAAAGAAATATCAGAGCTCTTAGAAAAAGATCCCAAAGTAATTGATAACGCATTGCAAAGAATAAAAGGTAAACTAAAAGCAATCTTAAACAAAAAAGAATAGAACAAGATATATTGTTTTTTTCTTTCTTTATTTTAGCACTCAGTATTGACAAGTGCTAAAATATGTGTATAATGAATATTATGATGAATATTCATCATAAGAAAAAAGGAGGGATACTTATGAATTATAACGAACAAGAAGAAAATGTATTGGAAAAATATGGTCGTGACATTACAGAAAGTGTAAAATCAGGCAAAATAGATCCTGTCATTGGTCGTGATGAAGAAGTGAGAAGTATCACAAGAATTTTATCTAGAAAAACGAAAAACAATCCTGTTTTAATAGGAGAGCCAGGTGTTGGAAAAACTGCAATCGTAGAAGGTTTGGCTAGCCGCATTATTAAAGGTGACGTACCAAATAGCTTGAAAGGAAAAAAAATTTGGGAATTGGATATGGGTGCTTTAATTGCAGGTGCAAAATATAGAGGAGAATTTGAAGAAAGATTAAAAGCAGTGTTAAAAAACATAAAAGAAAGTGAAGGAGAAATTATCCTTTTTATCGATGAAATTCATATGATTGTAGGTAGTGGAGCAGAAGGCGCAATTGATACAAGTAATATGTTAAAACCAATGCTTGCAAGGGGAGAAATGAAAGTAATAGGTGCCACTACTTTAAATGAATATCGCAAATATATAGAAAAAGACGGTGCCTTAGAACGAAGATTTCAGAAAGTCCAAGTAGGAGAGCCAACTGTGCTAGATACCATTACAATTTTAAGAGGCCTTAAATCTAGATTTGAGGTATATCATGGAGTGAACATTAAGGATAAAGCCTTAATTGCTGCAGCAACGTTATCCGATCGTTATATTACAGATCGTTTTTTACCCGATAAAGCAATTGATTTAGTAGATGAAGCCTGTGCAACAATCAAAGTACAAATGGATTCTGTACCAACCGATTTGGATAACTTAACGAGAAAAATTATGCAACTAGAGATTGAATTAGAAGCAATCAAAAAAGACAAAGACGAAACATCCAAACAAAGAATGGAAGAAATCAATGATAAGATAAAAACATTAAAAGAAAAAGAATTAAAATTAAGACATGATTGGGAGGAGGAAAAAGCAATCAATGAAGGAATCAGTGCCAAAAAAGATGAAATAGAAAAATGTAAATTTGCATTGGAACAAGCTGAAAATAACTATGATTTAGAAACAGCAGCTAAATTAAGACATGGTACTTTACCAAAATTAGAGCGTGAATTAGAAGAATTAAAAGCAAAGGATACTTCTAAAATTTTAAGTGATGTTGTAGATGAAGAAGACATTGCAGGTATTATTTCTAAGTGGACACATATTCCTATTCAAAAGTTAGTAGGTGGCGAAAGAGAAAAATTAATCCATTTGAAAGAAAATATGCAACATCGTGTCAAAGGACAAGAAGAAGCAATTAGACTTGTTAGTGAAGCCATTATTCGTGCACGTGCAGGAATTAAAGACCCAAAACGACCAATCGGCTCTTTTATATTCTTAGGCCCAACTGGAGTTGGAAAAACAGAAGTTGCAAAAACATTAGCATATGAACTATTCGATGATGAACGTCATATGGTTCGCATTGATATGAGTGAGTATATGGAAGCACATTCAGTTTCAAGACTTGTTGGAGCACCTCCAGGATATGTAGGGTATGATGAAGGTGGCCAGTTAACAGAAGCTGTTAGAAGAAATCCTTATAGTATTGTTCTATTTGATGAAATTGAAAAAGCGCATAGAGATGTATTTAATATTTTATTACAAATTTTAGATGATGGGAGAATTACAGATTCACAAGGAAGAACCGTTGATTTTAAAAATACCATCATTATTATGACATCAAATTTAGGAAGCAATTATATTTTAGAAAATAGTGAAAATAGTCATACCTTAGTTATGCAAGAACTAAAACATACTTTTAAACCTGAATTTATCAACCGTATTGATGAAATTATTGTCTTCAATGCTTTAACCAAAGAAGTTGTATACGATATTTTAGATAAAATTATAAAAGAAATTGAGGAACGTTTGCAAGATCAAAAAATCAAGTTATCACTTACAAAAAACGCAAAAGACTTTATCATTGAGGAATCCTATGAAGAAGCCTATGGAGCAAGGCCTATCAGACGTTATGTGAGTAGAAACCTAGAAACATTATTAGCAACTTCTCTATTAACAGAACAAATTGTTCCTAATACCACAGTTGTGATTGCTATGGAGAATGGAAAACTAATTTTAAAATGATTTCGAAAATAAAAAAAAGATATTTTCTCTTTTTTTATTTAAAAGAACGATTGTCAAATGAAAAATTATAGAACATTATTGATTGCAAATCTACATGATAAATGGTACAATAAAAATGTATTCATAAGGTGGGGATGTTATGGAACAAACCAAAGTATATGATTATGTAGAATTTAACGATGCACTTGCATTAGAAACACTTAAAATTGTTATGGGAATTTTACACAAAAGAGGATACAATCCCATTAATCAAATTGTAGGATATTTGATGAGTGGAGATCCAGGTTATATTACGAGTTATGAAGGAGCACGAGGAATGCTCCAACAATTTGAACGGAGTAAATTGTTAGAAGTATTGCTAAAAGAGGTTATAAAGTAATGCGAGCAATGGGGCTCGATTTAGGTACAAGAACATTGGGGATCTCATTAAGTGATATAACAGAAACGATTGCGAGTTCTTACATGACACTTCGTTTCCCAGATAGCGAATATGATACATTGTTACCAAAAATAAAAGAATTGGTTGAAACACAAAATGTAGGATATATCGTTCTTGGATTTCCCAAAAATATGAATAACACAGTAGGAGATAGAGCAGAAGCGACAATTCTCTTTGAACAAAAACTAAAAGAGTATTTAAATATTGATGTAATATTGCAAGATGAAAGACTCAGTACAGTAGAAGCAACACATTATCTACTCGAAGCAGATCTTTCCAGAAAAAAAAGGAAGAATAAAGTAGATCATGTGGCAGCAAATATCATATTACAAACTTATTTAGATAAAAAGAAAGGAATCGAACATGAAAGAAGAAAGAATGACATTTAAAGTATTTGATGAAGCAGGGAAAGAGGTAGAATGTGAGGTATTGTTCACATTTGAATCAGATGAAACAGGCAAAAATTATATGGTATATACAGACAACACAACCGATGAGGAAGGAAATACAAAAGTATATGCATCTATTTATGAGCCTGATCAGGATGAAACAAAATTAGAACCAATTGAAACCGAAAAAGAATGGAAAATTATAGAGACCATTTTAGAACAATTACAAGAATCTGCCAATGAAACAAAAGATGAGGAAGACGAGTAATAAAGACTCGTTTTGAATTATATGAAGAAGTTTAGTGTGATGATTGGCATTTTAGTTATTTTATTTGCAGTATTTATAATAATAGGGGGTACAATTTACAAAATAAATATTGGTAAAGTAAGTAACAACAGTGAACTTGTAGAATTTGAAGTAAAGGCAGGACAAACATTCTCAGGTATTGGATCAGAATTAAAAAAACAAAATTTAATTAAATCAGAATTTTTTTACAAATTATATATTAAATTATATAAAGTAGATGGATTAGAAGCAGGCAAATATTTATTAAGTGAAAACATGGATGTAAAAAAAATAGTAGAAACCTTAAGTGATGGATCTACTTATAACCCTGATACAATTACAATTACATTCCGTGAAGGGCTAAGCATGAAACAGATTGCAGAAATTATCGAAAATAATACAGTTAACAAAGAAGAAGAAGTATTAAAACGTGCAAAAGATACGAAATATATAGATTCTTTAATCAAAAAGTATTGGTTTCTCAATGACAATATCAAGAAAGATACCTATTATCCAATCGAAGGGTATTTATTTCCAGATACCTATCAATTTGTAAATGAAAAAGTAACAATAGAAGAAATTTTTACAAAAATGTTAGATCAAATGGAAAAAAAATTAGAATCTATCCGAAAAGAGATAGAAAATAATGACTATTCATTACATGAAATCATTACATTAGCATCTATGATTCAATCAGAAGGGAATAATGTGGATGATTTTGAAAAAATGGCAAGTGTTTTTCTAACAAGGTTAAAGAAAAATATGAAATTACAAAGTTGTGCATCTGCCTACTATGGAGATCATAAAATTATGGGAAGAGAAGAATTAGGCAATTCTTTTCAAAAAGAAAATGACTACAATACTTATGTAGTAGATGGAATTCCAGCAGGGCCAATTTCCAATCCAGGCATGGAAGCCATTCATTCTGTCTTATACCCTGCAAATAGTGATTACTTATACTTTGCATCGGATAAGAACATGAAAGTTTATTTTTCAAAAACATTAAAAGAACATGAAAATACAATTGCACAATTAAGAAAAGCAGGAAATTGGTATGGATCATAGAATTCAAGAAATGGAAAACTATGCCACTTTTCATCATATCCCTATTATGGAACCAGATGGCATTACTTTCCTATTAACATACATAAGAGAACATCAAATAAAAAATATACTAGAAATTGGAACCGCAATTGGATATTCTGCAATTAGGATGTGTTTACTAAATGAAGAGATTACAGTCACTACAATAGAAAGAGATCCAATCAGATATCAAGAAGCAATTAAAAATATAAAATTATTTCAGTTAGAAAATCGAATTACCGTATTATGGGAAGATGCTTTTGATGTAAAACTAGAAAATACATATGACTTACTTTTTATTGATGCTGCAAAAAGTCAATACATCAAATTTTTTGAAAAGTTTGAAAAAAATTTAACCAAAAATGGCGTAGTTATTTCCGATAATTTAAATTTTCATGGTTTAACAAAAGTAGATGAAACTACCTTAAGTCGTAATGTTAGAGGAATCGTTCGTAAGCTAAACCTATATATTGACTATCTAAAAGAAAACAAAAACTATGAGACAACATTTTATAATATTGGAGATGGGATTGGCGTAAGCGTTAGAAAAGAAATTGCTTAATATAGAATTTGTTGTCTAAAAGATAAAATTGAAACCTTAATTTATAAATCGTTTATAATGCTATTGTTTTTGATTTTTGAAAAATATGTTAAAATGAATTAGGTGATAATATGGAACAAAGAAATCGAAGTATTCTTAGAACACAAATTATGACAATTTTATATCAAATTAATATATATAAAAATAATAAGATACTTTATAACGTAGATGAAATTATGAAAGAAGTAGTAGAAATAGAAAGTGAATTTATCAAAGAAATTGTTTATGGTGTGATAACTTACCAAAATGAAATTGACAAAATCGCGAATCAATATTTGGATGGTTGGACAATTGATCGTTTAGGTAATACTGATTCTGCCATTCTAAGATTGGGTATTTATGAGTTATTGTACACAGATACACCAGAGATTGTTTGTATCAATGAAGCAATTGAACTTGCTAAACTCTATAGTGATGACCATGTAAGAAAAATGATCAATGGTGTACTGGATAAGGTATACCATAATAAATAGGTGACTTATGAATGATAAATATTTATCTGTAACTGCATTGACGCGATATTTAAAATACAAATTTGATAGCGATGCAAATTTAAGAAGAGTATATTTGAAGGGAGAAATATCAAACTTTAAATCACATACAACAGGTCACTTTTATTTCTCAATCAAAGATGAAAATAGTAAAATCAATGCAATTATGTTCAAAACAAATGCATCTAAATTAAAATTTATGCCAACAGAAGGAATGAAAGTATTCGTAGTGGGTACGATTAGTATCTATGAAGCAACAGGAAATTATCAAATTTATGTAGAAAACTTAATAGAAGATGGGATTGGCAATTTATATGTTGCCTTTGAAAAACTAAAAAAGAAATTAGAAACAGAAGGATTATTTGATACAAAACATAAAAAGCCAATTCCTAAAATTCCAGAGAAAATTGGGATAGTAACAGCTCCAACAGGCGCTGCTGTAAGAGATATTATTTCAACGATTAAAAGAAGATTTCCGATTTGTGAAACTTATCTTTTTCCATGCTTAGTACAAGGTGAAAATGCAGCTTTTGATATAGTCAAAAAAATTAAGCAAGCGAATCTTCATAACTTAGATGTTTTAATTGTAGGTAGAGGCGGAGGAGCATTTGAAGATATGAATTGTTTCAATGATGAAGCAGTGGCACGCGCAATTTTTGCTTCCAAAATTCCTATTATTAGTGCAGTTGGACATGAAATAGATTACACCATAGCTGACTTTGTAGCTGACTTACGAGCACCAACCCCAACAGGAGCCGCTGAACTTGCTGTACCAAATATAGTGGATTTAAAGCATATTTTTCATCAATATCGAATTCGTTTAAACGAAAGTGTTATGAAAACCATAAAATTGCAAAAACTATATTTAGAAAGTTATAAAAGCTCATTCGTAATCAAAAGTCCTAAGTTACTTTACGAAAATAAAAAACAGAAATTGGATATAACCTATGATAAATTATTACATGCGATCCATCAATTGCTTCTAAAGAAAAAACATGAATTTCAAAATTTAAAAAATCGTTATACATTATACACTCCAAAGCAACTTTATGAATCCCATCAAAAAAATTTAAAAATTATGATTGAAAAACTAGAGTTATTAAATCCTTTAAGCGTTTTAAAACGAGGATATACTTTAACCTATCATAAGGATACATTAGTAAGAAGCGCCTCTTTATTAAAAAAAGGAGATACAATAAATATAAAAATGCAAGATGGAGAAATAAAAGCAATTGTTGATGTAGTAGGAGGATAAAATGGAAAAAGAAAAAAAATTTGAAGAAAATATGAAAGAATTGGAAACAATTATCAATGAATTAGAAACAGGCAATACGGATTTAGAAGAATCTATTTCAAAATACACTAAAGCAATGCAATTAGTTAATATTTGTGACGAAAAATTAAAAACAGTTGAAGAACAAGTAAGTAAAATGATATTAGAAAATGAAGAAATAGAAGACTTTGAACCAATTGACAATTAATACCGATTTGGGTATTTTTTTCATTTATAAAATAGAGTAGAACAAACATAATAATAATGTAGTCTGCATTAAAAAGGAGATGTTTAAAAATGATTTTTAAAAAATTTAAAAAATCGTTCAAACTATTACTTCTTTCATTATTTATTATACCATTTCAGGTCTTCGCTTATTCAGAATATATAATTCCTGGTGGCGAAAATATCGGAATTCAAATCGAATCGAAAGGAATTATGGTTGTTGGAATTTATGAAGTAGGTGGAAAATATCCTGCAACAGACGCTGGTCTTCAAATTGGTGATAAAATTATAAAAATAAATGGCTCTGATGTAAGTAATATTGAAGAAATGGTTGCCAAAATCAATACCTCCGAAACACTTGCACTAAATGTTACTTATAAAAGAGCAACTAAGACAAAAGAGACCGTTTTGAACGTCATCAAAGAAGAAGACGTATTCAAAACAGGTCTTTATGTCAAAGACAGTATTACAGGAATTGGGACATTGAGTTTTATTGATCCAAATACAAAATTATTTGGTGCCTTAGGACATGAAATTACTGAAAAGAATACAGGCCAAATATTAGAAGTAAAAGATGGTAAAATTTTCGATGCACATGTAACTGGTATAGACCGTAGTGAAGAAGGAAAACCTGGTAGTAAAAATGCAAGTTTTGATATTTCAAATCAATATGGGGACATTGTAGAGAATACAGAAAGTGGAATATTTGGAACTTATACAAGTGAAATACCAAATAAAAAGCTATATAAGGTCGCACAATTTGAGGATGTAAAACTTGGGGATGCCAAATTATTAACTGTATTAGATGGATCAGAAATAGGTGAATATGATATTCAAATTCTTAAAATAAATAATCAAGCCAATCAAAAAACAAAAAATATTTTGTTTGAAATAACAGATCCTAAATTATTAGAAAAAACAGGTGGTGTGGTACAGGGAATGAGTGGTTCAACCATAATACAAGGAGATTATATTATAGGCGCAGTAACACATGTTGTTGTAGATTCCCCCAAAAAAGGCTATGGAATTTTAATCGTAAATATGTTAGAAGAAGCAGAAAATTAGGACGAAATGTTCTAATTTTTTATTAAAACAGTCTAATATTATAGAATTATTTAAATCTAATAGCTTATTATTTCAAAATACTGTTGATGAATTAATTGATATAGAAACAATTACAAGCAGCAAAGAAACAAACACATCTTATACAATAATAGTGAGGAGATATTTATGGATATTAATAATGATTCTGGCGACTATACAAATTGTATTAAACTTATGGAAAATCTAAATGTTATTTATTTGTATAAAGAATCTATGATTTAGGAGTACTTTCCTATACGATTTTAGGATAGGAAGATAATAAGACAACAGCGATTAATCGATACTGCCCAGTTTGGTAGAGTAAAGATATTTATACAACATAAGTTAGCACTAGTAATAAATAATCCAATCTATAAACTTATAAAGTAAATATTTGCTTAATTATTATTGAAAGACTTATTTACAATTGAAAACTTGTATGAAAATGACAAATCGAATTTTTTGTTGAAATATTAATACAAAAATACCGATATCATTGCTATACCCTTTATTTTAAGAATATAAATAAAATTTTTAGTACTTTTTATTACTAATTTTGAAAGTAAAAATATAAAACATTATAACAATTTATAAGAATATCCTCCAAAAATAAAAGTGACATAAACATCTATAAATAAAGTGATAATGATATTTAAGCACTTATCAAAAAAAAATTAAAATATAATTCATTTAAATCGTGTTATCACTAGATGATTATAATTGTTTGTGAAATTTTGAGAAAAACATTGTATTGTAAATCTATGCATGCTAAAATAAATGTATAAGGTAGTAAAAATACTATAGAGGTGAAATAATGTTACAAAGAACATTGAGTGCAGGAATTGCATTATTGATTATACTCCCGCTTTTTTTTATTGGTGGTTTTGTTTTTAAAATCGCAATTTACATACTTGCAGTCATAGGCTTATGGGAATTTTTAAAAATGAAATGTTCTAAAAAAGAGCTTCCCATTTTTATTGATTTTATTTCCTATATTGTACTTACTTTTTTCATTTTATTCAATCAGTCTACAGATGCTTTGATATTTACAATAGACAATCGAATTATTGTGGGATTATTTTTTGTATTTTTAATTCCTACTGTTTTATATCATAACCAAGATACTTATGATATCGTTGACGCCTTCTATTTAGTTGGAGGAATCTTCTTCTTAGGAACAAGTTTTGCCTTTTTAATTGCATTACGAGATTACAATTTATGGATATTACTTTACTTATTTTTAATAACAGCAATTACTGATACATATGCTTATTTAGTAGGAAAGTTAATTGGAAAAAACAAATTACTTACTAGTATCTCCCCTAATAAAACTTGGGAAGGAACAATTGGAGGAACTTTCTTTGGCGTATTGGTTGCAACGATATTCTATCATTTAGTTATTGATTCAAATTTGTCTCTTACTATTTTAATCGCAATGACTTTATTTTTATCTATTCTAGGACAATTTGGCGATCTTGTTTTTTCATCAATTAAACGATATTATGAGAAAAAAGATTTTTCAAGTATCATACCAGGACATGGCGGAATTTTAGACCGTTTAGATAGTCTTATTTTTGTAGTACTTGGATTTATATTTTTTCTTTCCATTTTATAGAAACGAGGTAATGAAATGACATTAATTTATTTTGTATTTGTTCTTGGTGTAACTGTTATGATTCACGAATTTGGACATTTCTTGTTTGCTAAAAAAGCAGGTATTTATGTTTATGAATTTTCCCTTGGAATGGGACCAAAACTTTTTCGATTTAAACGAAAAAATGACGAAACTACATATTCAATTCGTCTTTTTCCAATTGGAGGTTTTGTCAGTATGGCAGGGGAAGATATAGAAGCTGATGCCTCTATTCCTACACATCAACAAATGTGTAATAAAACTTGGATGCAACGCTTTCTTACATTAATTGCGGGTGTTATGTTTAATTTTTTGTTGGCTATTATTCTTTTATTTATAGTAGCACTTATTCAAGGAGCGCCAGATACGAAACCTTATATCAATACGTTAGAAACAGATTATCCAATTGCAACATCAGGAATTGAAGAGGGAGATTTGATTGTAAGAATAAACGGTAAAAAAATCAAGTCAATGGATCGTTTATTGTTAGAATTGCAAATTCAAGCAGGTAAGCCATTAGAAATGACAGTACAACATAAAAATGGAAATCAAGAAGTAGTAACAGTTGCGCCTGTAGAAATAGAAGAAAATGGGGTAAAAGGATACCGATATGGATTTACATTATACAATCAAATAAAATCTGGCGCTTTATCAGCAATACAGTATGCTTTCCAAAAAACAGGAAGTTTAGTAGAACAAATGGTATTCATTATAGGATATTTGGTTACTGGAAAACTAAGTCTTAATAATTTAGCAGGTCCTGTAGGTATTTTCAATATTGTTGGAGAAACTGCCAAAGCTGGATTTCTCAATTTGCTATATTTAATTGCTTACTTATGTATTAATGTTGGTTTTATTAATTTAGTTCCATTGCCAGCTTTTGATGGAGGAAGAATATTATTTTTAATCATAGAAAAAATAAAGGGAAGCCGTGTAAGCCCTAAGATAGAGAATGTAATTCATAGTGTTGGTTTTTTATTACTAATGATTTTAATGGTTGTAATTACATGTAATGATGTAATCCGTTTATTTCATTAAGAGGCTCAATATGCAAGAACAGATAGAAGCAGTACTTGTATGTTGTACCCATTATGATGCAATCATGAATTTTCAGTATTCTAACACAGATTATATAACCAAAGAATTACTTCATTTATACCAAGATTATCTTTTTGAGGTAGAGGTTGAAAATCAAAAAAATGTGAATATAGCAAAACAATTAGACCAAGTGATGTATGTTTATATTACAACAAAACGTTTTTTTAGATTTGTCCAAACCTATTTCTTGGAAGAAAAATCAACTACATTTGTTGAAATTTTAGATATAATTGCTTTATACCATGACTATATTAAAGAAGAAATGAATGAAACAGTAGATACAAAATGGATATAACTCCATTTTTTTAATCTGGTATTTCATAAATAAACATACGATAGAAATCCCTTATAGATATTTAATACAATAAGAACAATGAATTTTTACCTAATGTATCGTTTTCTTATAATAAGAACAGAATTAATTTCCAGCTTATGACAACTTTGAAAGTTGAATTTTAGTCGCAGAAATGCGATTTTCTTTTACAATTTATTTAAAATTTAATAACGATAAACAATTATTTTTGAGTAGCAAAATAAATTGTACATTAAAATGTAAAAAGGATTTTTAACATTTGTTCATTATGATAATAGTAAGGAGGTGAATTATGAACGAAAAAGTGAAAAGATATGCATATCAGTATCGGTATCAATTGTTAATTGGAAGTTTTTGTTTTATTCTTTGCACCATTTCTTTACTATTCTTGTTTCCCAAATCAAAAGCGAGTTCAAAACAAAATATAGAATCTGTTGAATCCATAATAGAAAAACAGGAAGAAGTGAAGCAAGAAACCCCCGTAATCCGTGTAGACATTAAAGGGGCAGTATCCAATCCTGGTGTATACGAAATGAAAGAAAGTGCCCGTGTAAATGATGTCATTTATCAAGCAGGTGGAGTTTTAGAATCAGCGGATTTATCACGTATTAATTTAAGCAAACATGTGACAGATGAAATGGTTATAATTGTATACACAAAAGATGAGATAAACACACTGAATAATCCCCCCAAACAAATTGAATATGTTTATTTAGAGCCAGAGTGTAGTTGCCCTGATTCCGTCAATGATGCATGTATATCCCCAAAAAAAGAAACCAATTCATCCAATGAAACGCAAAAAATTTCTTTGAATACCGCATCCAAAGAGCAATTAGAAACTTTACCAGGTGTAGGGGCAAGTAAAGCAGAGGCAATCATTGAATATCGAGCTGAAAAAAAGTTTGAAGCATTAGAAGAACTTAAAGAAATTAAAGGAATTGGAGATGCAATTTTTGAAAAAATTAAAGATTATATTACTTTATAATATTTTCTTTTTTCTTTTCTTGTATTTTCGTATTTGTACTTTAACATCTTATTATCAAGGCGAAGAATCCAATTTTGAAGGAATTTTGTACGCATATCAAATTGATGGAAATCAACTAAAGGCTGAAATCAAAGCCCAAGAAAAATTATTGCTTACTTATTATTTTGAAAATGAAAAAGAGAAAATAGAATTTAACAGATCTTATCATTTGGGAGATTCTATAAAAATAAAAGGTATACTCAAACAGCCTGAAAGCAATCGCAATTTTCATTTATTTAATTATCAAAACTATTTAAAGTCAAAACGTATTTTTTGGATTTTACAAGCGGAAAAAATAGAGCATATTAAAAACAATACCAATTTATTATTTATGATAAAAGCTTTTATTGTAAATCAAATCGAAAAAAGAAAGAATGCTGAATTTTTTAAATATTTATTATTAGGTGATTCTAGTCAAATAAATGATTCATTTAAAGAAGAGGCTAGTATCCTAGGAATCAGTCATTTATTTGCAATTTCTGGCATGCACATTCATCTATTGGTTGGAATTCTTCTATTCTTTTTAAAAAATAGGATTCAAAATGAAAAAATTCATATTTTATTGCTTACTTGCTTTTTATTCATTTATATTTTTGTAACCAATTTTTCTCCCTCTTTGATAAGAGCAAGTTGTTTTTATCTACTTTTGTTTTTAAAAAAAATATGCAAAGTAAATATTTCTTCTAGTTTTCTTCTATTTTTAATTTTTACATGGATGTTGATTTATAATCCCTATTATTGTTATCATCTAGGCTTTTTATTTAGTTTTCTAGTAAGTTTTTCCTTACTGTATTTTGGTAAAAATAGAAAAGAGAGAAATTACTTTCAACAGTTGCTTCAAACTTCCTGGATATCCTTTTGGATTGGCGTCCCACTTTTAATTCATCATTTTTTTCAAGTAAATTTTTTAACACCAATTTGGAATTTATTTTTTGTTCCTTTTGTTTCATTCTTTTTATTTCCGACCTGTTTGATTTCCTTTGTATTTCCATTTTGTAGTCCTATATTAGATTTCTTGCTTTCGATTTTAAAAGCAACAATGGAATTTTGTGAACAAATACGTATATTTCAATTTTCATTTGCTTATATATCTATTCCAATTATGATAATCTACTATTTGCTGATTTTATATGCATTATCAAATTTCTTGCAAAAACAGTATAAAACATTTCTATTCCTATTTATTCTACTATTCTTTCATTATCATATTGCCTATTGGAATCCTTATGCTTCTGTCACTATGATTGATGTTGGTCAAGGAGATTCTATATTGATTACTTTACCACATAACAAGGGCAACATTTTAATAGATACTGGTGGAATTGTTTCCTATCAAAAGGAAAGCTGGATGCAGAAAAAATCTGAGTATTCAATCGGAGAATCTATCCTAATTCCATATCTACGTTCCATTGGGATTCATCATTTAGATTATTTGATCTTAACACATGGAGATGTAGACCATATGAAAGAAGCATGTGTATTATTAAGGCAGTTCCCAATCAAACATATTATTATGAATTCTGGGAATAATAATGATCTAGAGACTGATTTGTGGAAACAAGCAAATCAACAAAAAATATCCGTATCATTTATTTCAAAGAAAATATTAGAGATAGGCAAACAACAGTTTTATTTTTTAAATAATAAAAATGAAAAAAATGAAAACGAAGACAGTCTAATTATGTTCACAAAACTCAATGAATGGAATATATTATTGATGGGAGACGCAGGAGAAGAAACTGAAAATCAATTGCTTTCTAATTATCATTTGCCAAAAATTGACTTTTTAAAAGTAGGACATCATGGTTCAAAAGAAAGTTCTTCTATAAATTTTATCAATCAAATTGAACCAAAATATGCCTTGATTTCAGCTGGTCAAAAAAATCGGTTTCATCATCCAAACCCAGAGACAATAAAAAGACTTCAAAAAAGTAGGATTTATTCTACACCTGAGTATGGAATGATTCAGGTAACTTTAAAAAGAAATGTAAAAATTAAAACCCGTTATTTAGCTCGCTAATCGCAAGTTAGCGTTTATATAGATTAAAGGAACTGCACGTTCCTTTTTTGTGAAAATTATGTTATAATTTGAATAGGAAGTGATTGTAATGGAAATTCAAAAAACAGAATTAGAAGGATGTTATATTTTAATACCAAAAATATTTGGTGACGAAAGAGGGTCATTTACAGTTCCATTCCATGCAGAGGAAATGGAAAAACTAGGATTTCAAAAAACATGTCAAGTAAACCGTAGTGTGAGTGGGAAAGGTATTTTAAGAGGAATGCATTATCAAGAAGTTCCTGACACACAAGCCAAAATTGTATCTGTAGTAAAAGGTGCAGTTATAGATGTTGTTATAGATATGCGGAAAGATTCAAACACCTATGGAAAGTATACATATGCATTATTATCAGGGGAAAATCATCAAATGTTGTATGTCCCAAGGGGCTTTGCACACGGATTTTTATGTTTAGAAAATGATACGATATTTGAGTATTATGTAGACAATAATTATTCCCCTAAAAAAGATGCTGGTATTTTATGGAGTGATCCTGAAATTGGAATTCCTTGGAAAAAGTGGTGTCAAGAATATGGAATCGATTATGATAAACTTCAATTAAAAGACGCAGATCGAACACGTCCATTGTTAAAGAATAGCAAAGAAAATTTTTACATGAGATATCGATATCTAGTAACGGGTGCAACAGGGCAACTTGGGTATGATGTTGTACGGGAATTACAATCTAGGGGTATTTATGATGTACTTGCATTTGGTAGTGAAGAAATGGATATTACAGATGAAAAAAGAGTAAAAGAAATCATAGGATATTATCAACCAGAAGTAATCATTCATTGTGGCGCATATACCAATGTAAAAGAAGCAGAAACAGAAAAAGAACTGGCTTATCAAATAAATGCACTAGGAAGTGCAAATATTGCCTCTTCTGCTGAGGCAGTAAATGCCAAATTCATATATGTTTCTACAGATTATGTATTCGATGGCAAAAAGAAAGCTCCATACGAAATTACGGATGAAACGAATCCTTTGAATCAATATGGTGTTTCCAAATTGATAGGGGAATCATTGATAAAAAAATTATGCTCAAAAAGTTTTATTGTTAGAACATCTTGGGTATTTGGCAGTCATAGTAAAACACCTAATTTCGTACAAAATATATTAAAGCAAGCAGAAATAAAAGAGGAATTACAAGTGGTAAATGATCAATTAGGAAGTCCAACCTATACTGTAGATTTAGCCAAATTTTTAGTAGATTTATCCAGTACTGATCAGTATGGAATTTATCAAGCGCACAATGAAGGATATTGTTCTTGGTATGATTTCGCACAACTAGCACTGCAAGCAGCAGGAAGTTTTACACCAATCAAACCTATTACTTCTGATAAATTTCCATCTACTGTAGAACGTCCTATGGATAGTCGTATGAGTACAGTTTCTTTAAAGGAAAGAGGATTTGAATTATTGCCTAATTGGGAAGATGCTGTAAAAAGGTATGTAAAGGAAATTAAAAGAGAGGTTTAAAAAAATCGTATAATATAAAAGCAATTAACAAAACAATTGCCATCAATAAGCATAGTTAAAATTTTGTGAATTTTTTGTTCTTTCATATTTAGTATAATCCTTTCATGAAGGAGTATTATATATCATTTACTGACATTATCACAAAATGATAACAATTTGCCATAAAAAAACTTGCAATTATAAAACTTTATGCTATAATATGGTTACTACTCAGCCCTCAAATTAGTGAATAATAAGAGGTTCACTAATTTTTTTCA
>CAOJDP010000025.1 GCA_948433085.1 uncultured Caryophanales bacterium | reverse complement strand
ATCATATTTTGAATGATTTTTCTATTTTTATAATTTAACTAGCACAACGCGTTATATTAAGTATTATTGGATTTTTTGCAAAATAAGAATATCCATTATTTTGTGGTTTGTCGATACTTGGATAACCAGTTAATTTTTTTTGTTTCATAAAAATTCCCCTCTTTTTGAATCGTATATTATCATATTATAACATAATTGTCAAAATCTAATATTACCATAGAAAAAGGAATCAAACGATTCCAAAATAATGTGTAAACGTTGTAAGTAAAAAGCATATAGTTAAACCAATGATTGTAGGAATCAAAATGGATAACCCTACCCATTTCCAACTACCTGTTTCTTTTTTAATGGTAAGACAAGTCGTTGAGCATGGAAAATGAAATAAACACATAGTCATAACACATAATGCAGTTAACCAATTCCAACCATTTTCCACCAGCAACGTTTTTAAAGCCAATAAATTGGTATACTCAGTAATTGTTCCTGACGCCATATATCCCATCATAATCAAAGGTATTACAATTTCATTTGCGGGAAAACCTAAAATAAATGCCATTAAAATAACCCCATCTAATCCGATTGTTTGTGCAAATGGATTTAAAAAATCAGAACACATTGTTAGGATAGAGACATGATCAATTTGAATGTTCGCCAACACCCAAATTAGAATTCCTGCTGGAGCTGCAACAGAGATAGCTCTCCCTAGTACAAATAGAGTTCTATCAAAAATGGAACGAACAATTACTTTCACAATTTGTGGCTTACGATAAGGCGGTAGTTCTAATGTGAATGAAGATGGTACTCCTCTTAATATCGTTTTAGATAATAATTTTGAAACGATAAGTGTCATTGCAATTCCAAGTAAAATGATAATCGTTAATAAAACCACACTTATGATAGATGCTCCAATACTAGAACTAAACCCAATAAAAAACATAGTAAGTACTGCAATTAAAGTAGGAAATCTTCCATTACACGGAACAAAATTATTCGTTAAAATTGCAATAAAACGTTCACGTGGCGAATCAATAATACGACACCCTGTCACACCTGCCGCATTACATCCAAATCCCATGGTCATCGTTAATGCTTGTTTTCCACAAGCAGAGCACCTTTTAAATGCATGATCCATATTAAAGGCAACCCTTGGTAGATACCCTAAATCTTCTAATAATGTAAACAATGGAAAAAATATGGCCATTGGTGGTAACATTACAGCTACTACCCAAGCTAAAACACGATACATACCAAACACTAACATATTAGATAACCATTCTGGTGCATGTAAAAAATTTAAAAATTGGAAGAAAGGATCTTCAAAACCAAATAACCAATTCGATAATAATTCAGATGGATAATTAGCTCCCACGATTGTAATCCAAAATACAACCATTAATAATAATATCATAAGAGGAATTCCTACCTTGCGACTCGTTATAATCTTATCTATTTTAATATTTTTTTCCATATATTCTTGATTTTCATAGGTAACCACTTCGTTACAAATCGTTTCAGAAACACGCATAATTTCTGATACAAAAACATCCTTAATATGATTCTTCTGTATTCCATTATGATAAATACATAACCTTGCCTCTTCTATCACTTCTTCTAATACATTAAAATTTTCTTGCCCTAATTGATCTAAAACCGCTTCTTTTAATACAATATCATCATCTAATAACTGCATCGCAAGCCATCTTGTTTTCTGAATAGGATAAAAGTTTTTTAACGTTGCTTCTACTGTAGTAATTGCTTCTTCTAAAAATGGTTGATAATTAAGGTGATTTGGATTACTTTTAATCCTTTGATAAACAACATCATCTACAGATGCCATTAATTTATCTAACCCTTTCTTACTACGTGCACTCGTTCCTACCACTGGAACACCTAATTTTTCAGATAACTTTTTTAAATTAATATGAATTTTTTTCTTTTTAGCTTCATCTAATAAATTTACACAAACAATTACGTGACTTGTAATTTCCAATGTTTGTAAAACTAGATTCAAATTTCTTTCTAAACAAACCGCATCGCAAACAACTATGACAGCATCTTGTTCCTCAAAACATAGAAAGTCTCGAGCAACTTCTTCTTCTTGTGAGTGTGCTATCAATGAATATGTTCCAGGTAAATCATAAATCATATAATCTGTATATCTAAATTTGCAAATTCCAGAAGCGTTGCTTACCGTTTTACCAGGCCAGTTTCCTGTATGTTGATGCATTCCTGTTAACTCATTAAATACTGTACTTTTTCCCACATTAGGGTTTCCAGCAAGTGCAATTTTCTTTTTCATTCTATCCATTCTGTTCCACTCCCTTTATAATGATGGCAGTGGCATCTTCTTTCCGAATTGCTATGAATGCACCTCTAATTAAATAAGCAGATGGATCCCCACTTGGACTTTTTAAAACACATTTCACTTTACAGCCTGGAGTAAGACCAATATCCAAAAGTCTTCTTCTAATACTACCTTCACTTCTAATTTCTTCTATATAGGCAATATCTCCTATTTTTAAACTATCTAAGGTTTGATACATTATTTTCACCTCTTTTATAGTAGAAGTTTTATATACAGCAACTTCTATAGTACTATATGAATTGATGAAAAAATGGGAACTTATTTTTGGGGTTAAACCATCATTATTTATAAATAAAAATGGTTAAATTCTGCTATAAAAGCCTATAAGTCTATATATAAATATTACTATATTATAGAATCTAGGTGCACTAAAGAATTATTTGACATATCCCTAACTTTAACATACAATAAAAATAATAGAAAGAAGGAGAGTTTATGGAAATTATCGTGCAGGGAACTGCAATGGAATATTGTACGCCAAATGAAGGCACATTTAATATTACTTTTACAACAAAAGGCTATACCTATGAGGAAGTATTAAAAGAGGGAACTAAAAATGTTCAATTGTTTATAGATGAAATACTGCTCAAAAATAATTTTAAAAAAGAAGATATGAAGACTAGAAATTTTGTAATAAAAGAAGACACTAAATATAATAAAATAACTGGTCAATATGATCCAGATGGCTATTCTTTTAATCAAATAGCCTCTTTGAAATTTGATTATAATAAAGAGTTAATGGCAAATATGATGGTTTCAATCTCTAAATTAGAGAATGCACCGATGTATCAAATAAACTTTGGAGTAAAAGATAAAAAAGAGTGTAGAAAAAACATTTTAGCAAATGCTTATAAAGATGCGGAAAATCAAGCGCAAGCTATAGCGGAAGCAGCTGGAAAAGTTCTAAAATATTGTCAAAAAGTCGATTTTAATCCTTTTACAACTGATTACAGTTCCCAATCAATGATTGGTCCTGATATGATGTATGCACAAAAAACTGTTTATGGTACAGCCCAAACAATTGTAAATACATTTTCTCCAGAAGATATTGAATTATCGGAAACATTATATTGCTTATGGATTGCTGCCTAAATAATAAAACCCTAATAGTCTACTACTAGGGTTTTACTTTAAAAATAACAACAATCAACAAGTGATTGTAAACTTATTTCTATTGTAGTAATTGGTACATACGTAATAAACAATAATTTCTCTCTAAAATTTTGTACAATATTAAAATAATTTAACACCAATTAAAAACTAGTTTTCACTAGTTTAAATCCGTGGACCCAAATCCTCCCTTACGAATTCCCTCTGCTTGATCATCATCTACATGTAAATATTTTTGAAAAACAACTTGTCCAATAACATCACCTTTTTTTACTTCTAAATCATGATCTGATACATTGAAATAAGCAAAGTAGAAATGTCCATCATTGGATTCATTTTCATAATAATCAGAATCTACAATTCCAATACTATTGGCTAATACAAAGCCTTTTTTTGGGCCTGAACTACGATTCGCAAGCATAAACCACTCATCTGGCAAACAATATGCTTTTAATCCTGTTGGAATTAATGTTGGTTTTTGACCTGGTTGAAACATTGGAATTATGACATTTTCTGCTGCTTCAATATCATATCCAGCTGCATTTTTTGTACTCCTTTTTGGAAGATGAATATCTTTATCTTCCCATCCTGCTGCAATCTCAAATCCTCTTATTCTCATACTTAAACTACAATTCCTTCCTTTTCATATAAAACAATTCTTTTATTTTTTAAAGATGCTTGAACATCAATTACTCTTTGATTGGAAGAACCTCTCCATTTTAGTAATGGATTAGATTTTTTTAATTCAAATCTTCCATCTACAAGAACATCGATATATTTTAATACTTCTTTATCCATTAAATCACCATCCATTAAAAATCCTGTCCAAACCCATATGGTTTTATTCGGATATTGTTCTTTAAAGGCTTTGGCTAAGGAAGTAGTCACCTCGATATTTTTAGGGTGCATTGGCTCTCCCCCTAGAATAGATAAGCCTACAATATGGTCATATACACATAAGTCTAACACTTTTTGAATCGTTTCTTTTGTAAACGTTTCCCCACCTCTAAAGTCATGCGTTTCTGGATTGAAACATCCCTCACATTGAAAAGTACAACCTTGTAGAAATATAGAAACTCTTACACCAGGACCATTTGATATATCCATTTTTCGAATTCTATGATATCTCATATTCATGCCTCTTTATTATCTAAATGTACAACTCGTTCTTTGATTTCCTGCGTTCTTCCTTTATTCCAAAAGTTTGATCCAATATAACCACAAGTACGCCGTGCAACATTGAGTTTATTATGATCTTTGTTGCCACAATTTGGGCAATACCACTCCAATTGATCATCAATTAAAATTTCACCCGTATATCCACATTCATGACAATAGTCTAATTTGGTATTGAGTTCTGCATACATAATATTATCATAAATAAATTTTATAACTTCTATAATTGCATCTATATTATTAGATAAATTTGGAGTTTCTATATATGAAATAGCTCCTCCTGGACTAAGCCTTTGAAATTCGCTTTCCAATTTCAGTTTTGTAAATGCATCAATTTCTTCAAATACAGGAACATGATACGAATTCGTAATATAATCTCGATCTGTAATCCCTTTCACACGACCAAAACGTTCTCTTAAATTTTTAGCAAACTTGTATGTAGTAGCCTCAATAGGCGTCCCATATACACTGTAATCAATATCTTCTACTGCTTTCCATTCATTGCACTTATCTACCATATGTTGCATTATCTCTAGACCCAATTTTTTTCCTTCACCATTATCCGTATGACTATGGCCTGTCATATATTTAACACATTCATAAAGCCCTGCATACCCTAATGAAATAGTAGAATAACCATGATGTAATAATTCATGGATACTTTCTCCCTTTTTTAATCTCGCCAAAGCCCCATGTTGCCATAAAATAGGTGCTACATCTGATGTTGCTTTACTCAATCTTTTATGTCTTAATTGTAAAGCCCTATGACACAATTCAAGACGTTCATCAAATAGCTTCCAAAAATCTTCCCTATTTTTATCCGAAGATAACGCAACATCTACTAAATTAATCGTCACTACTCCTTGATTAAATCTTCCATAATATTTTGGTTTTCCTTGATCATCTACATATGGTGTTAAGAAAGAACGACAGCCCATACATGGGTAACATTGCCCTTCTCCGTTTTTATCAATTTTTAACTGCTTCATAACTTTCTCAGAAATATAATCTGGTACCATTCGTTTCGCTGTACATTCTGCAGCTAATTTTGTCAAATAATAGTATTTTGAACTTTCATGTATATTATCTTCTTCTAATATATAAAGAAGTTTTGGGAAAGCTGGTGTAACATAAACACCTTGCTCATTCTTCATTCCTAAAATTCTTTGTTTCAAAACTTCCTCAATAATCATAGCAAGTTCCTCTTTATATTCTTCTGTTTCTCCTAAATACATACATACACTTAGAAAAGGAGATTGTCCATTTGTAGTAGTCATTGAATTGATTTGATATTGAAACGTTTGTACACCATCTATAATCTCTTTTTGCAAATCTTCTTTGGCATATTTTTCACATTCTTCTTTTTTCAATTTTCGACTTTTATATTTCTCTAAGTATCTATTATAACTATCCCTTACAAAAGGTGCTAAATGCGTTAAAGTAATTGTACACCCACCATATTGACTAGAATTAACAGCAGTAATCAATTGGGTAGCAATCGTTACAGCTGTTAAGAATCTATGGGGCCTCTCAATCATAACACCATTAATATTGGTCCCATTTTCTAACATATCTTCTAAGTTAATCAAATCACAATTATGTAATGCATTTTGCGCAAAATAATCAGCATCGTGAAAATGAATGATACCATCTTCATGCGCATGTACAATATCTTCTGGAAGTAAGAATCTTTTTGTAATATCTGTACTGGTAATACCTGCTAAATAATCCCTTTGTGTAGTAACTATTTTTGCATTTTTATTGGAATTTTCTGTATTCCAATATTCACTATCCCCATCAATTAACTCTTTAATTGCCAAATCAGTTGTATTACTTTTTCTTACCAATTCCCTTGTATATCTATAGGTAATATATTTTTTTGCTAAAGCATACTTCCCAATTGACATTAATTTCATTTCAATTATATCTTGAATATCTTCCACTAAAATTCGTTTTTTACCCAACTTTTCGATATATTTAACAATGTTCTTTATTTGCGTACCAGAAGCTTGTTCTTCTTCGTCCACTTCATTATTTGCCTTTTCAATCGCAAGTTCTATTTTTTCTGGACACCAGTCCACCATATGTCCATCTCTTTTAATTACCTTCATACTACATCTCCTTCTCCTATGTTACTAATACTATAACACATTTCTTTAAACAATTGTGTTGCAATTGCAACATTTTGAAAATTGTGTTATTATTTTTAAAAGAGGTGTACTTATGGTCAATTTATTCCATAATATCAGTGAAAAAAATCAAGAAAAACTTTTAAAATTATTGGAAGCGAATACCTTATTTTTCAAAAAAAATACAACTATTTTATCCATGATTACAGAAGACAATGTCATTGGAATTGTATTATCTGGTTATATTCAAATCGTCAGAAATGACGACTTTGGAAATCGTACAATTATTGAGGAATTAGAGGAAAATTCCATTTTTGGTACTTTGTTCTCTTCTATTTCAGATAGCGAATATGATATCGTCACAAAAGAAGATACAAAATTAATAATCATTGAATATGAACGTATTATTAAAAGTGTACAAATTCATAATGTTTTTTATACACAGTTCATTCAAAATTTATTACAAATTTTATCAGATAAAATCAATGAAAAAAATGAACGAATTAAAATTTTAACCAAAAAAACAATCCGAAATAAATTGCTAGAATATTTTAAAATTGTCTCTAAAAAAAATGGTTCTAGAAATATTTATTTACCATTTAGCTTTACTGAATTAGCAGATTATTTGGCAATTGATAGATGTGCAATGTCCCGAGAATTAAAAAATTTAAAAGAGGAAGGATTTATTACGATTAAAAACAAAAAAATAACTTTACTTTATTCAATATTGTAGTAAAAAGAAAAAATTTTAATAAAATATATAGTTGTATTAATCACTTATACAATTTTAAGACCCCTATAAAAAAAACGTTTCATCATTTAAAACGTTTTTTTAACATTCAAACTTCCTTCCATTTTATCCTATTTAATTTCAATACATTTGACCCTATACAACTACACCTATTTCCTCTAATGTACCATCCATAATAGAATACAAATAAGTGCTTACTTTCTTATCTGTAATGGACTCGATATAAGATTGATACCCACGCAATTGTTGAAAATATGCATCATCTGTAATCTGTTTTAACTTGTAATCAACAATTTTAATCTCATTTTCATATTCAATCATTAAATCGATTATACCATGCAACTGCTCTGTACTTGTTTCTCTATAAAACTCATACTCTTTGTAAATGTGAATGATTTTATCTTGAAAAATGGAACACGATAGAAATGCACTAATTTTTTTTTGAAAAAATTCAGGAACATTACGATAATCTGGATGTTCAAAATCCAAATACTCCAGTATTTGATGAAACATTTTACCAAGTTCTATATTTCTATACTGCTGATAATCAATTGGTTTTTCTATTTTCTTAGAAAAAGAATTTTCCCTGACTATTTCGTCTGGAAGCACCATCTTATGTACTACTAGAGTATCTTCTAAAGTATCAAAGTATTTATTTAAAGACGTATGCATTTTATAATCTTTCGTTAAATTACATAATGATGCATCTTCAACATAATTTTCCAAATCTCCATAAATAGATTTTAACATATCATAAAAACACTTAAATGATAATGCCTGATAAGGTTTTATTTTTTTACACTTCATTACTTCTTCTTCTACCCTAGGCATAACCATAATAATTTGTTCACGACTTCTTGTGAGCGCAACATAGAATAATCTAATTTTTTCAGCAATTTCTTGTTTTTGATAAGAATAACGTAATAGATCTTTCAATATTGTATTTTGTATACCATTATTCGCAGTTGGCATAATAAATCCAATAGCACTATCAAAAGTCATACGTTCTTTCAAATCTGCTTTATTAAATTTCGCACACAAACCTGTATAATAACAAATTGGATATTCTAATCCCTTGGATTTGTGAATCGTCATGATACTGACACTGTTCTCTGTTTCCAAATTTTGACTAAAACGAATCTCATAATTTTTTGCATCAATTTCTTTTAAGAAATCCATCATCCCATAACAATCAAAACCCATTTTAGATAACCTACTCGCAAGATTCAACAAGTATTCCATTTTTACAATACGACTTTCTACTTTGCCAACTTTAATAAATGAAGAATAAAAATCAAACTCTTCAATAATTGCTTGTAACAATAACTCATTATTCAAATGATTTTTTAAATGAAGTAAATTTTGAATATGGGAATATAACTTGCTTTCATTATAATTTCCGTTTTGTATATAACCAAAAATACTAGCATCATTTTCTTCCATTAAATAACTTCTCATAATACTTACAAAAGCATATTTCCATTCCGTATCAAATAGATTATTTTCAACACATTGTAAACATTTTAAAATATGATATATTAATCGTAACTCTTCTCCCGATGTAATCGTTTCATCTTTATGTACAGCAAGAGGTATTTTTTCATATTCAAAAATTTCCCTATATAAATCAAACCCAGTAGAGCGATCTACCAAAATTACAAAATCTTGATAAGTAACATCTCTTAACATTTGTGTTTTAGAATCCATTACTTGAAAATGACTGTCTATTTTTTCCTTAATATCTTTCGCAACTATAAATGCTTCTAGTTCATTTTGCGTATATTCTTTAGAAGATTCATAAGTAATAAGTTTCATATGCATATTCTGATTTGCTTTTTGTTCTTCATAAATCTGATTCCCAAATACCATTTGATGTTCCTTTTCATAATCTGCCCCACCTGTTTCGTCTTGTAAAATACGATTGAATATTATATTGATATCTTCTAATGGTTCTTTCCTAGAACGAAAATTTTGAATCAAATCAATTTTGATTCCACCATCTAATACTTTATAATGATCATACTTTTCTTTAAATAAAATAGGATTGGCATTACGAAAACGATAAATAGATTGTTTCATATCCCCTACCATATAAACATTTTCATTTGCAATAGACGCAATAAACATCTCCTGTAAGTCACTGGTATCCTGATACTCATCTAACAAAATTTCATTCCACATTTGCCTCAATTCGCTTTGAACCATCGGATTTTCTTGTACAACTTGAATCGCAAACTTGGCAATATCATGAAATTCAAAAACATTGTTCGCATACTTCCATTTCGATATATTTGCTTCTAATTCCAATAAAATAGAAATGAATACTTCTATATATTTTTTAGTATCTTCTAAATCTTCTATAATATCATCTGTAGTATCCCATCTTGTGAGTCTCTTTAGTTCCTTTAATCCATCTGCAATTGTCTCCTTTAATTTCTTAAGGGGATCATTATTTGGTGGAAGCTTTGGAATAGACACCTGTACATTCTCTCTTACCTCCTGATAAGTATCGCTTTTCCACAACCGATTGAAAACCATATCTATTTTACTATAATAATTAGCATCTATACTTTCTAGAGATTCTACACAAGATTTTAATTCTGCAATTTTATTTTGAATAATTTCCATATAAGCAGTAATTTGTTTCTGATAATTTTCTACTGTCATTTCTGTTTCAATATAATTTTTTATATAATGGATTTTATCATATTTCAAATCAAGTTTATTATGAATATTCAAAAGATCATTTTTCACCTCTTTATCATCTTTGACACAAAATTGGGAAATTAAATTTTCAAAAGCAAAATCATGATTTTGATATCTATTTTCAAAAATTTCATTAATAATTTTTTCTTTTTCAAGCTCTATCATACTAGAATCTACAATAGAAATATTCGATGGAATGTTTAAAAGATAATGATATTTTTTTACACAGGATAAAGCAAAACTATCAAATGTAGTAATATAAGCAGCATCTACTTGTTCAGCTTCTTCCAACAAGTTTTCTTTCAAAAGACTCTTTCGAATTCGTTCTTTCATCTCCCTTGCAGCAGCTTTGGTAAAAGTCAAAATGAGTAACTGGTTTAAAGAAACACCCTCTTTAACTTTTCTTAATACACGTTCTGTTAAAACAGCAGTTTTTCCACTTCCTGCCCCAGCACTTACTAATATTGGCATCCCCTCTTTGTATATTGCCTCTGTTTGTTCCTTTGTCCATTTAGGCATATTTACTCATCTCCTAAAAATTCCAAGTTTTTATATTCTTTTAAATAAACAAGATCTCTTGATTTTCGAAAGCATAAATCATGATAAGTACAAAATTCACATCCAATTAATTTGTTTCCAATTTGTTTCGGATTAATTGAAAACTCCGCATTCTCTATTTTATTGGCAGCTTCTTTTATTTTTTCTTCTACTAACTGCACTAATTGATCCATTTTTTCTTCACACATTACTTTAGAGTAAGCATAGAAACCTTTCTGACTGATTTTCATACCTTTAATAACACGACTATTCTGATAAGTGTCATCAAATTTACATACCATTTCGGGCTGATCTATACTATACCCCTCTAATCGCATATTGTCTTTCTTCATCTTGTTATAATCTTTATTTTCATCATTACAAATTTCATTTTGTATCATTTTTTGTAAATAGAAACCCAGTACTTTTACTTTTTCAAAGCCTGGTTTATTTTTAAGCAAATATAAGTAAACTGGTAGTTGTATTTCAATTCCATAGATACTATGGTTTAAGTGCGTTTCTAATGTCCCTGTTTTGTAATCGATGATTGTAGCATAAACAACCCCATTCTCCTCTTTATATTTAATTTTATCCACAATTCCCATAAAAGTAATTTTTAAATTTCCTGATATACTTTTAAATATTTTTTGCTCATATTCTTCTTGTATTAGTTCTGAGTGTGTATTTTGTTCCTTAATCGTATCAATGACAAATAAAAGCTCTTGTTTTAATTTTTTCAAAAAGAAAGTTTCTTTCGCATTATAAATTTTATTTTGATGATATTTTTCCCATTCAGTCTCAAAATCAAAGCTATCTTGAAAAGCAACTGAAAGAATATAGTGAAATAAATTTCCAATCTCTTGTGCGAATGTTTCTTGTTTCGTATCTAATTTCAAGATATTACTAATATAATAACGAAAGCTACAACGATTGAAGCGTTCTAAACTGGTATAAGACAAAACAAGCTTGTTTTCTAAATACGTTTTTAGTTGTTCTTTTGGTATTTGGGTATATTGATTATTATAGGTATTATAAAGTATATTTGGATAATGTGCATACAAAAACTCTAAATTATCAGATTTTTCATTATACTGAGTATAACAATCTAAAGCTTTAGCAAGTTCAATTTGATTCCATGTATCCGCGTATTGATAAGATTTTATAGGAATTTTTTCTTCTATCGTTAAATAAGACAAAATAGAAGATGGATAATATGTTCCAAATGGTGTTTTCTTTTTATAAGTTAAAATTGCATTTGGAATCGCTTGAATTTTTTGTATAATTGTTGTTTTTTCGTGTCTATTTTTATCTTTCGTGGTATCTATATTTAAACTTTCACATACTGTATCACTTAAAAAATCTTCATCTTGTTTAGTAACTGGAATATTTTCCTGATTCATTCCTAAAAAATAGACATAGTCATCTGATTGAAATGTCGTTGTTCTTAAATTTTTGATTTGAACAGCACATTGTTTTTTAGGGAGAATAATAGAAGTTTCCCTACATGCTTCTTCTATACAAATACGCCAATATTCATCTTTAGGTATCATAAGGTAACTGTTATAAATTTGTAATAATTGATTATATATTTGCCAATCTTCTTCTGTTTTTAATTTTTTACCTATCATTTCAAATGATTGCTCTTTATTTTCCAAATTTTGTAACCATTCTTGCGCAATTGGATTTCCATATAGTGTATGATTCGTGTCTTCCACCAAAGGAATCCCATACATATGAAAAATACGATGCAATGGCACTTCATATTCCTCTGTCACATTGGTTAAATAAATATGATGAATAGAAATACCACTTTGTAATTTTTGAGCAATATCTGATGCGACAAAAGCAATTTCATCACTGATGGTTTCAAAAGCATATAAAGGATGCGTATAAGATTTTAGTAACGTCTTTTTAATATGAATTTGTGTATCTTCTAACCTATCTAAAAAATTTTTTTGTTCTTTGGTAAGCATATAACCTTCTATTTGAATCTCTTTTCCTTTCAAATAGTTGAAAAAGAATGTATGATCTTCTAATAATTTATTTTTTTCTAAATATTGTTTTATTTCTAATAATTTCTTAACATTCTCATGATGACTGTTCACTATATTTGTTATATGTGGTATATTTTTTAAATATATTTTTGAAAGTGCATACGAAAAATGCAAATCCTTCATTAAATAATAGATTGCTTCTTTTTTAGGTTGTAAAGTTAAATGAGAAAATAATTCCTCCAATGACATATATTTTGTATAATTCATTTGCTTTTTCATAGTATGTTCTAACAATTTGTTCTTTTTTTCACCATTTGGAATAATTAAAATTGTATCTGTTGACAATGTTTTCATAATTCCACCTCATATAACTACATTATATCATGGATTTCTTCTATTTTTATAAGGAACTACGTTTGGATAATTTTGGAAGAAAATACTTTATGTATTACTTTTTTCCTGACAAATGAAAAAACCTCTGACCTAAGATCAAAGGATTGCTACACAAGTAATTTTACTCTTCATTTTCAATAAACCAAGACTCTGCGATATCACAACTACTACTGCTTGGTGCAGGTGAAGGCATCTCTATACGCACCAAAACTGGTATTTTAAAAGCAGAACCAAACGCTACACATGTTCCAGGCTGTAAAATTCGTAAACGCTTAATTACTTCTTGTGTTACATTGGGAACCATTTCTTTCACATAATCTACATCCGTTGGATGAAGCATCTTAAAGATTAGAAAATTGCTACATTGTGATAAAGAAGTTTCAGAAAGTTCGGATGGCCTTTGTGAAATAAGACCCAAAAGTACACCATATTTTCTACCTTCTTTTGTAATCCGTTCAAATATATTATACCCCAACAAAAACTTATCGCTATCATTTTGCACATAGCGGTGTGCTTCTTCTAAAATAATATGAAAAGGCATAGATGCACGCTTCACAGAGTTTTTAGAAAAATCAAACAATAATTTAGAATAAATTTTTGTAATATTCTTAGCCAAACGATCATCAATATAATTAATATTAAAATTAATAATTTGGGCTTTTTTCCCATTTGGTGCTGTTAACAACTGTTTCACATAATTTGTTCGATCAATATATTCTGGATATTCAAAATATAAACTATCATCACTAGACACCAAAGCATGTAAACGTACCTTTAAAATATTAGATTCATCATAGATTTTATCGCTTTTCAAAATGCCTTCAGAAATCAAAGCAAAATCAAAAGCATCTTGCAAATCTTTCAGTGTGTAAGAAAAACTTCCATCTGGCAAAGAAAGTGCATAATCATCAATTAAAAAGCTCTGCATAAAATCAACAATCAATTCCATTTCACGCATTTTTCCGCTTGCATCAATTAATAAACATTGTTTTAAAGGTCTTGTATAACCGGGTTGATAAATAGGAGTTTCTAAATTAAGCTCTTTCGTATTATAATATGACAAAACTGAAAAAATTTGATCCCGAATCTGTGCAGAAGGTCTACCACTAGATAAAATATCTAAAATAGCACGTGCAATAATATCATTTTTAATTTTTAATACTTCTTCTTCTTTACGAGCAAATACAGTTACCAATTTCATTGCCTTTTCAATCATTAATAGTTGCGAATGCTTTTCAGCACCCAAAAGTAGTGCAATATCATCTACACCAAGTAACCATAAAGGAATTCTAACCAATTCTTCTTTTGATTTTACATCTGTTGTATAAGACTTAAATTGAATTTGTGAAACATTTTCATTTAATTTATTAAATGCAGAATGGTATTCACCATAAGCATCAAAGATAAACAAACTTGCTCGATATGGAATCTGTGACTTTTTTTGAAACAAATTTTGTAAAATCCTTGCAATACTACACGATTTTCCACTTCCGGTTGATCCAAAAATGGCAAAGTGACTATCAAAAAAACGATTGATTCGAAATCCAATTGGAACATTTTCATAAATTGGACTTTTTCCAATATACAAATCTTTTCCCTCATCATAATCAGGAACTCCAATAATTAACTCAATTTTATCTTTGGGAACAAATGATATTTTTGCCCGAAAAGAAGGCTTTTTAATTACACCAAATACAAACTGATTATCCACAATTTCCCCCAGCAGCATGATATATGCAATACCATCTTTGAAATCAACAATTTCCCCTACTACTTGTCTTCCATCATCTAGTATTACATGCATATTCATAACATCTTTTTGTAACTTTGTTTCATCTACTTGTACATGCACTAAGTTTTCTTCAATTCCAATGATTTTTCCTAACATAATAATCCTCCATATGGTTATTATACCTTTTTTTGAAATTAAAAAAAAGAGTTTTTTTAAATTAACCTCTTTCTTGTATAAACGGATACATTTGGTAAGGTATAGATTGTTAAAGTCTCTTCTTTGCTCACTTGAATAAATCCAAGACCTAATATCACAATATCTTCATTTTCCTTCACATGTATCAAATAAGGCTTTAAATTTGTCTCTTTTTTACGAAAAAAATGCTCTATTTTTAGTTGATTAGAAAAATAAAGGGTTAAATTATTATTCTCAGAATCAATACGAGCTAAATGATCAATTACAATACTTTGTTTTTGTTTTACTTGATAAGTAATTGGTTTAATCTCTTTTTTTGGTAAGATCCTTTTCAGATCTGCTAAAGTCACAAATTCACAAATATTCCCTTCTTCTAAAATTCCGGGAGTATCTACTAAAGTGAAATCAGAACTAAGTGGTATTTCAATCATCCCAAGTGTAGTAGAAGATAACATACTCGTTGTAATCGTTCTTTTAAAATCAGAATAATGTTGAATCATATGATTGATTAATGTGGATTTTCCAGCATTTGTATACCCAATAACATAAACATGTTCACTCGTTTTATGTGTTTGAATCAATTGATATAATTCGTCTAATCCTTTATTTTTCACGGCACTAATTAAAACAGTCTCTTTGGCTGAAATGCCTAAAACAGAAGAATAGGACTTTAATTTTTCATCTGATACTGATAAAGGTAACAAATCTCTTTTTGTAAATACTAAAATTAAATTTTTAGAACAGTGCTTTACAATCTCTTGAATGTTTTGATTCATATGAAATAAATCTACAACTAAAATCGTCAGCGCTTTTGTTTGTTTTATTTGCTCTAAATTTTGAAAAAACTCGCTATTTTCTTTTGTCACTCTTTTATATTCATTATAATGTTGAATTCGAAAACAACGTTCACAAAGATATTGATTTTTTACAAACTCCTTTATATAACCTTCCTTTATAGGATTTGTACTTTGTAAAATGGCTCCACACCCTTCACATTTATTCATAATATCTTCCTTTTACAAATAAATCCCGATCTCTTAATTTTTTCATAATTCTTTTCTCTCTAGAACGACCTGGTCTTGTCCAAAATGGGTCCTTTAGACTAATTGGATTCACTAATACAGTTGTAATCCCCACACGGTTACCACCAACAATATCTGTTAACATTTGGTCTCCGATAATTGCCACTTCATTCTCAGACAAATGGTACGTATTTAACACATGCAAAAATTTTTTAGGATTTGGTTTTCTTGCATTTGCACAACAGTCAACCTCTAATTCTTCTTTAAATGGTTTTAATCGCTTTTTACCACTATTAGAAAATAAAACAACTTGAAATCCCATTTCTTTTAATTGTGTGAAAAGTTCAAGTAATTTATCATTTACATTTTTTATATGATAAGGAGCTAGTGTATTATCAACATCAAACAATAAACATTTAATCCCTTTTTCCATTAATTTTGTGTAATCAATTGCATAAATACTTTTTTGATATACATCTGGAATATACTTTTCCATATAGTTCCCCTACTTCCTTTTAGTCATTTTAGCATATAATGTTAGGAATTTCAATTAAAAATTCTTAAATTATCTATATCTAATTGTATTCTGACCTATAGAAGTAAAATCTATAGAAGAGTAAAAATAAAATATGCAAAATAAGGGATACTTTAAGTTATATTCAATGGAAGCGACTGTATCTTTTTTTAAGTCAAAACAACTCCCCACTTTTTAAGATAGTTTACTTATATAAAATATACATTAATATTAGATTTATAATAATACAAAAATCAAATATTTTAAAATAAAACTTCCTATATATACCAAATTCAAAAATTTTTTTCATACAAATTTTTAACTATATATTTTCCTGTTATACCATTTCCATATTTTTTATAAAAAAAAGAGGCAAAGCACTTTGGGTTTCTATCATTCTTATATTTAGGATACCATCATAAAATATACTAGGTGATAGATATGCCAAATGGTCGTAATAATTGGTGGGGATGTAGAGGAAGATGGTTCATAGGTTTGTTCATATGTTCTGTACTCATTTTCTACCAACTTATATTAACCTTTTTCATCATTACACGCTTTAATCTCTTTTTACTCTGTTTTTTTGTATTTGCATTGCTATTTTTTATCTTTCGCATAATATGGTGACAACAATAATTCCGTTTTATAAAGAAAATCAATCTGACGACTTACTCTCTTACACATTTCATATTCAGATACATCAAATACAAGCTTATCTGGTAACGAAATTAAGATAAACAGCAACTTACGCTCTTCCTCTAATAGCGGATAGCCCCTTTCATAATGTCTTAAAACACTCTCAAAATCATATTCTAAACCATGTTTTTTATACAATTTATAAAAATCAAATATTGGTAAATCAATTTTTGCTTTATCCCAACTAATCAAATAAGCATCACGATTTCGAATGAAATGATCCAATTCCAAATGATTATGGAGAACAACAAAACGTTGTTTTCTTTTTGCTTTGACAAGCTCTAACCATTGCTCTAACTCATGACTACAATAGTTCAAAGCTGAAAATATTTTTGAAATATTACATGCGAGTAAAAACTCAGCAGGACTCATATATACTTTACTTTCAATCACAGTAATAACATCCATATAATAACTATTTAAATATACAATATTATTCTGAATTTCCTCATATATTTTCTTATAATCGGCTTCATCCACTTCACTATAATGGGTTGTTTTATTATGTAACAAGACAATCAAATCAACCATATCCATTAACTTTTGTTCCTCTGGCATTTCGATTGATTCTTGATATTCTGTAATGATATAATCGTCCTCCATGCTACTAAGCATCTTTGGATAGTAAGGAAAATTTCTTGTTTCTAAATAATCATAAATTGCCATATTATAGTTCCGTGTTTTTTCTTTAATGATAAATTTACCTTGCTCTGTTTCTATCAAAGTTGTTTTCCCTAATTTCTGATATCGATGAGGTTTTAAATGATATTTTTTTAAAATGTCATTTAATTCACGCATGGAATAATAATTTTATCGCCAAGTTTTATTTCTCTAACATCATTATATGCTTCCACCTCTTCGCGTGTAATCGTATATTTTTCTAAAATACCATCAAGGGTATCTCCTTCTCTGACAATATACACCTTATAGCTTTGATAGGTTTCAATGGAATCATCCATATGATCGAATAATGATTCTATTTTTCCTTCAGATCTATTTTTTACAGATTCTTCCACAACCTCATACGTGTTAGATTGCATTTCTTCAGGCTCAATACATCGAAATGGATCGTTTACCTCTTGCATAATTGGTATCGCCGGCTCTATTTGAATTTCCTCTTTTTCTAGGTGTATTTCTTCCTCAGCTTCCTCTTCCACTTTTTCTGCAATTGCTTCACGTATTTCCTCTTCCACTTTTTCTACAACTGCTTCACGTATTTCTTCTTCAACCACAGGTATGGATTCTTCTATCACAGGCTCTACAGGAATTAAACGTTCCTCCAATTTATCCATAACAACCTCAATATTTACAGATAACACATTTTCATTCATAATCTCATAGTAAAAATCATTGATATCAATACTAGCATGATCTAGTACATACTTTTCATCTAAGTTAATTTCAAATGGTAAACTATATGAAAATGGCTCTACATGTACACTTGTATCTGTAATTTTATAATCCCCACTTACAATAAATTCTCCCATAACTGAATGTTCAGCTTCAATATGTAAAGTATGTTCTAATGAAATACTTGTAACTTCAGATACATTTGTTTTAAAAATAATGTCTTTTTTAAAAGGAATGATTTTTTTCATTTCTATTTCCCCTTTCCTATTCACTCAACTATATGTTTAAAAAAGACACCTTATGACTAAAATATAACCTATAAAATCTAAAAAAGACAACTCCTGTATAATACAGAAATTATCTTCCTTTTTGATTGCGTTTTTACTACCTAAATCATTTTAAACGTACTACTTCTTTTACTTCAAACAAATGCGCATATACTTCTTTATAATGTTTGACAGGTATATATGTAATATCATCTCGCACCTCATTTGGAATTTCTTCTAAATCCTTTTTATTCTCAAATGGAATTAAAATTGTTTTGACTCCATTACGATGTGCCCCTATACTTTTTTCCTTTAAACCACCAATTTCTAACACCTTTCCTCGTAATGTAATCTCTCCAGTCATTGCAACTTTTTGACTCACTTTTTTTCCTGTAAAGGCACTAATAATAGCGGTCGTTAATGTAATACCTGCACTTGGTCCATCTTTTGGAATTGCAGCCTCTGGAACATTAATATGAATATCATTTTCTACAAGTTTCCTATAATCAATACCAAATAGTTTATAATTCGATTTCACATAATTAAGAGCTATCATTGCACTTTCTTTCATCACATTACCTAAAGATCCAGTCAATATTAAATTCCCTTTTCCTTCAAAATAATTGACTTCAATTGGCAAAATGTCGCCTCCAAAGGATGTATATGCAAGACCGTTTACAACTCCAATTTGACCAGTTTGAATATTACTATCAGAATATTTTTCTTTACCTAAAAATTCTTTCGTCTTTTTCACATCTATAATATATCGATTGACAATTATTCTTTTTGTAACCATAGTTGTAATAATCTTTCTTAATATCGTTGCAATTAGACGTTCTAATTCTCTTACACCCGCTTCTTTCGTATAATTGCGAATCATTTTCCGAATTGCTTCTTCCTTAAATTCAATACCAGCTGGATTTAAACCATGTTCCTTACAAATTTTAGGTATTGCATATTTTTTCGCAATTTCCATTTTTTCATACTCTGTGTAACTAGATAAATACACAATTTCTAATCGATCTTTCAAAGCATCTGGAATATCTTCAATGTAATTAGCTGTTGCAATAAACATTACCTTAGATAAATCATATTCTTCTTCAATATAATGATCACTAAAAAATTTATTCTGTTCTGGATCTAAAATCTCTAACAAAACACTTGCAGGATCTCCCTTATAATTTTTCGTCATTTTATCAATTTCATCAATTAAAATGACAGGATTACTACTTTTAGCTTTTTTTAACGCTGTAATAATCCTACCAGGAATCGCCCCTACATACGTTCTTCTATGCCCAATCAATTCTGCTTCATCACTAATTCCACCAACCGAAATTTTTACAAATTTTCGATTCATGGCTTCTGCAATACTAAATGCGAATGAAGTTTTTCCAACTCCTGGTGGTCCTACTAAGCAAATAATCGGTCCCCTTAAACTATTTGTCATTTGTTTCACAGCTAAATACTCAATAATACGAGTTTTTACTTTTTCAAGCCCATTATGAGAATCATCTAATTTAGAACGTACTGCCTCTAAATCATCATTGTCTATCGTATAATGATTCCATGGCAAACAAAGCAACCACTCCATGTAGTCTCTTACAACATTAATCTCAGGAGACATTGGAGATAAAGATTCATATTTTTTCATTTCTGCGTATAGTTTATCTTTAATTTTATCATTTACTTTTAAGTTTTCAATTCGTTGTTTTAATTTATCAACTTCATCATCTTTTAAAACAGAATCTCCCAATTCTTCTTTGATTAATTTTATTTTCTCTCTTAATAAGTATTCTTTTTGATTATCATCCAAAGCTTTTTTCACTTTTAAATCTATTTGATGTTCAATTTCAAACATCTCTTCTTCTTCATGAATATCATTTAAAATCATTTCCATTCTGATTTTAGGATCTAGTGTACATAGATATGTATATTTTCTATCAAATGATATCTGTAAAAAGGGAACAATGATATCTATTATTTTACTTAATGACTGTATGGTTTGAATGGAAGATAAAATACTATTACTCACATAGGGTACTCGTTTGGTATATTCCTCTATCTCTTTATTTAATTTACGTATATATACATTTTCTTCTTTTTCATCTAACTTTGGTATCTCTATTTTTGAAAAAATAGATTCTAAAGTTTCTTCTGGTTGATTTAAATTAAGGTACTCTATAATTTTTACACGGTATAACCCTGTCAACACAACTCGAATTTTCCCATTGGGAAGTTCCATTTTATGTCCAATTTTACAAACAACACCAATTATAGGCAATTCTGCAAGTTGTGGTTTTTCTTCCAATGGATCTATTTGATTTACAAGTAATACTTTATTTTTATGAAATAATTCTGCAGTATCCAATATAGTTTTACTACCATCATTTTCAAATTCTAAGCGAATATCATTATTAGGAAGTATGACAATTCCTCTAAGTACAATTACAGGTAAGTTTTGTTTCATTTGTACACCTCCAAATAAATTGGTTTCTATTATAGTACAATACCCCAAAATTGTCCATTGTTTTTATCTAAAATGCAAAAAATGTCATGAGACATTCTGATAATAAAATAAAATTTATAATTTTAACATAACCTAGCGTTTTCCCAAAATGAGTTAGTCACTTTGAAACAATTTCTTGCAATTTTGATTTCTAAGTTAATTTTTTACTTTATTTAAAAACTTAGAAAATGCGGTAGGCAAAGAATAAATATGAGTCAACTCTTCCAAAGTAGCCCAAATATAATTATCCTCTATCTTTTCATTTAACACGATATAATATCCAACCATATGCCATTCCAAATGTGTAAAAATATGCGTTTCAGTTCCAATCAATGATACAGTATTATAAATAACCTTTTTTTGTTTTAAATATTGACAAATCTCTTCTAAATTCATAAAACCATCTAAATTCGGAAATTGATATAAAGAAGCAAGGAGTCCGTGTTCTGATCTTTTTTCAATTGCAAATTGTCCTTGATACAAAAATAGGAAAACAACCTTTGAAACTATTTTTCTGCTTATCCTTTTCTTTTTCACAGGTAGAACACTAAGTAAGCCCTTTTGATATGCAGTACAGTAAGAAGATACAGGACAAATATTACAGCGTGCAAGTCCATTAGGAATACAAATAGTAGCCCCTAATTCCATCATAGCTTGATTTAAATCTCCAGAGTGTTGTACAGGCATATATGGTTTTAAAAACTTTTCATACTTTACTTTGGTTTTAGGATCTGTAATATCATCATAATCACCCATAATACGAGCCATAATTCTAAGTACATTTCCATCTACTGCGGGCACTTGCTCTTGATAGGCAATGGATGCAATTGCACCAGCTGTATATGATCCAATTCCAGGCAATTTTATTAGCTCTATATAAGTACTAGGTAAAGTAGTTTCACCATTATCTACAAGAATTTTAGCCGCTTTTTTTAAATTTTTGGCCCTACTATAGTATCCAAGTCCTTGCCACAATTTAAGTAACTTATCTTCTGAAATATTCGCTAATTTTTCTAAATTCGGAATCTCTTTTATAAAACGATTATAATAATCAATTACTGCTTCCACTCGTGTTTGTTGCAACATAATTTCTGAAATCCAAATACAATAAGCATCTCGATTTTTTCGCCAAGGCAAATCACGCTTATATTTTACATACCATTCCAACAATAGAGGAATACAATGCTTAAAATTTTTTTTCAAATACATCACCACTTATACCTGTTTGATTCCATCATTTCTATATCAAAATTCGAAATTTTATGCTCAAATTAACACCAATTGATACTGTTTTTAACAATACTGCCAAACTATTGTGATATGATCCACCTAATTCTCATCAAATTTAAATCTTTATAATCTAACATAAATTTGACAGTTGCACAAAATTTAAACGCTTGCCTTAAAAAGTTTACAATTTTTAAAAAATGGTACAAATAAGAAAGTTATTTCAAACTTTTTTCGCTAAATTCTATTTTTGTATCAACTTCTAACACTATTTTAACATGCATTTATATTTTTGACATCTATAAAATAGATTTTATAATAAAATATTCTCTAACATTTTATCTGTTTTATAATTTAGATTACCATCAATTAATTTACCTAGTATTTTTATTTATAGTTGAAACTTCTTCCATTAACCAAAGGATCAATATATCTAGATTACCCATGTAAACCCATCCTTTCATAATCACTAAAAAAGTACCAACTTCCCCACAAAATTGATACTTATATATTTAAGTCCTAAACTCTTAAAAGTTTGGACAGATTGCTTACTGGTGCTCGTACTCGGACTTGAACCGAGACTTCCTTGCGGAAAATAGATTTTGAGTCTATCGCGTCTACCAATTCCGCCATACGAGCAAGTACAGTATCATTGTATCATAAAATTGAAATAATTGCACTAATAAAATGAAAAAACAGGAAAAAAGAGTAAAATTTCTCAATTGTAAAAGTAAATTCCATGGATGAGTAGAATTAAAGTTTACAAAATAAGAAAACTTACAATTTAATCTAGAAAATTTTCAATGTAATTATAAATATCTTTTTAAATAATAATATATATTAATTTAAACGAAAAATTATGTAGCATATTTTTAATAGTAAAGTTTTATTTTTAAGTTTTTTTCATTAGTATTCTACACAACTAAATTTTCTACCTAAAAAAATGACAATTAAACTTACATTAGATTCAATATCTGTCTCGAATTAAATTTGAATAGACATTCAACTTGCTAAAATATTCCCCTTTTTTATTTATGCAAATAACCTTGTCATACTCATAATATTATAAAAACGACTTTTTTCCCTGTCATTTTGCTTAACACCCGAAAGTTCAAGTAACTATCAATCTAGTAAATCTAACAGTGTCAAAAGTATTTAGTTATAGATTTATTATAAAATGAAGTTATATTATAATATCTCATAGTGAGTCCACATTCTAATTATATAAATTTCATTTTTTTCCAACACCTCATAGACTATTCTGTATTGTCTATATATCCAAGGGTCAACCTTCATTAAATTTAAAATTGTTTTACAAATCTAATCCTAAATCTTTAATTTTTTCTTATCTTTTACTCTTACCTCATTAATATGATCAACCATTCCAAAAATACTTGATAAGTATAAAGTTTCTTCAATACTTTTCCATTCTTCTTCAAATATTAATACAGCATTTTACCTTTATTATTTACAATAGTAATTGGATTGAAATCCACATTTACATCTGAAACAAGTTGAGATAAATTTTGTCTTGCATTTGTAATATTAATAGTACGCACACTATCGCTTCACAATCATTATAACTTCCTTTAGTAAGATAACTAACTTACATTTTAGCTGTTCTTAAGAAGTCGAGCACCAAATGCTTTGGTAGAGTAAGAAGAAGCTGTATCATGCGACCATTCCCATAAACCAGCCCAAAAAGTATTATTCCAACCACCGCCAACAACAGTTATTCTACTCCCAGTCTGTGAATAATAATAATCTGTTATACGTGTATTACTTGTTCCGCCTATTTCTATCGGGAATGCAACTAAAGGATTGTCTACATCATATCCCAATTTTGAAATCCATTGTTCATAACCCTTTGTAATTACATATCCAACTGATTGATAACAACCATCAAATTTGTCAGATTCATACTGATTTTTATCATAACAAATATAGGTTTGAT
>CAOJDP010000024.1 GCA_948433085.1 uncultured Caryophanales bacterium | reverse complement strand
TGGTGATTCTACTGCCATATCCCATGTTTTAAATTTTAACTAGCACAACGCGTTATTATATGGAAAAACTAAAATTAGAAGAAGGATATGATTATGTTAGTGAAGTTAAGGAAAATTAGAAAACAATATGATATTACGATTTATGATATGGCACAGTATTTGAATATTACACCGTCGTTTTACAGTCAAATCGAAAACGAGAAGAGAAAATTATATTGTGATACTGCGATTCATATTTCTTTCTTTTTTGGAATACTACCAAATGAATTATTTGAAAGAAAGGAAGAAGATTAAATATGTTTTGTTTAACCATTCACGTTGAATGTGTATGCGTGTTAAATAGGCGATAAACCCTTATAAATAAAGGGAAAATCAACTATTCAGTAGGGGTCAAAAAATGGTAAAAAAAGAGTAAATTACAGATGCTTTTTATTAACTTTTGAAGAAAATATTGTAGAGGTTGTTTGTGGAGGATATGTTTCATCATTCTACCCTAACTGGTATGTGCCTCCTAGATGAATTTGGTAGTAAGGAGCAGGTAAATGCAAGAAAATAAAGTTAAAATTAGACCAAGCAGAATTTGGAATAATAATAAATGGATTAGTTGAATTTAAAAATAAGTTAATAAGAGAAAAAGAAGATACTGTTCTTATTGATGACTTATTATTGAAATTATTAAAAGATAAAAGCAAATAATTGATAACATACTTTGAACTGATTATAATGGTCAGTTCTTTTTTTGTGCCCATACATAGCCATTTTATTTTTATAGAGTGGCTAGAGTTTAAAGAAAGGAGGAAAATGTATATGTCACAATGCAAAGTTATTGCAGTGGCAAATCAAAAATTACGTGAGAAAGCAAGGAAAAGGATATACACGAATGTATCGAGGTCAATTGAAGTTATTTGAATAGGGCATACTAAGATACCTCGCTCTTGTAGAGAGTTAATCGTTCAGTGAACAATTGAGGGCTCTGCCCCGAGGTAGTTCATTCTAGGTACGTTTGTCCAAGCCCTAAACAATAATGGTGGCTTTGATGAAAAGGGCAATCTTTATTATGCTCCTATAAATAAAGTAGTTCCAAACTTTAGATATATAGGAAATGTCAATTTAAGAGGTAAAAATAGAGCCGAAAAACTAGAATTGATAAAACAATACCTTAATCTGGGTTTTCACATAACTATTGAAGTTAAAGGATCAACACCCAGAAATCAACATTGGGTAGCAATACTTGGAGTTGATGGTAATAATGTAAATATCGTTGATCCTGCTAGTGATAAAACTGACTGGTGGAGTGCATACGAATGGAGCAAGTCATCACAATTCAATTATTTTAAGGCAGAATAATGATATTAGCATTGGTAAAATTAAGTATAGGAATACTATTCTTATATTTTAAAATTAAAAAGGTTATTTCTAAAATAAAGAAATAGCTTCATTTACATATAAATAAACTAAATATACACATTGCTATTGACTAATGCGTATGTTTAGTTTAAAATCAAAAAGGGTGATAAAAATGTTATATACGCATAAAGAATTACTAAAAATTTATAAATCAAATTATCAAATTGAAAAAGCAGTTAGAGAACAAAAAATATTTAAACTTGAAAAGGGTATTTATTCTGATAAAAAAAATGTGCATTATTTAGAAATAATTGTTAAAAAATATCCAGAAGCAATTATTACTGGTGAATCTGCTTATTATTATCATAATTTGACAGATGTCATACCAGATAAGATATATTTAGCAACGAAGCGAGAAGCAACCAGAATAAGAGATAAAAGAATAAAACAAATTTTGGTAAGTGATAATTTATTTGAGTTGGGTAGGGAAAGTTTAATTTTCGAGGGGGTTTTAATCAATATTTATAATAAAGAAAAAATGCTGATAGAACTTATAAAAAATAAAAGTAATGTTTCTTTTGATTATTATAAAGAAATTATATTAAGTTATAGAAATATTGTTAATGAACTACAAAATTGGAAAATTGAACAATATTTAGAAAATTATAGTTTAGAAGAACGCATACTTGATATTATTAAAAAGGAGGTTTTTTAATGAATTTATATGAGTTGATACAAAAATATGAGAAAATGGGTTATAACAATGCTGATGCCTCTGCAAAGGTAGCACAAGACATAATTTTGTTAGAAATTTCAAAAAACTTATTTAATAAAAATGTAACAATAAAAGGTGGAGTTGTAATGCACAGTATTTCAAAAGATTTACGCCGTACTACTCGTGATTTGGATTTGGATTTTATTAAATATTCACTAGATGATAATTCTATTAAAAGTTTTATTGATAAATTAAGTAATAATAAAGATGGGGTTACTTTCATATTATAGGAAAAATTATTGAATTAAAACATCAAGATTATAATGGCAAAAGAGTTGTGATAAGTTTAAAAGATAAATTTGGATATGAAATAAATGCAAAATTAGATATTGGAGTACATAAAGATTTTGAAATAGAACAAGATGAGTATTGCTTTAATTTAGACGTATTCAACGGAAGCGTGAATCTTCTTATAAATTCGGTCGAACAGATCTTTGTAGAGAAAATGAAATCACTATTAAAATTAGGATATGTTTCATCAAGATATAAAGATATATTAGATTTTTATTATTTAATAAATAATTGCAGTATGGATAAAGACAAGTTAAGTATATATTTTAGAAAATATATATTTGATGATGATAATATGTTAGAAAATACACCAGAAGATATTTATATAAGATTACAGAAAATATTTGCTAGACAAGATTTTAAAAATAACTTTCATTCAATTAGAAATAATTGGTTAGAATTGCCTATCGAAGAAGTAATTGATAGTGTTCTTACGTATATGTCTTTATTTACTGTTACTGTATAATTTGAAAGGAGTTAAAAATGAAAAAAATTTTAGTTGTTGATGATGAAGAAATGATAACAGATTTAATATCTACCTGTTTATTAGATAAGGGATATGAAGTAATGGTTGCCAACAGTAGCGAAGAAGCACTATTATATATTCCTAAATCTCCTAATTTAATTATTTTAGATATAAATATGCCAAGTGTAAATGGTTTAGAACTATGCCAAAATATTCGTGATTATATTTATTGTCCTATCATTTTTTTGACTGCTAGAGTTAGTGAACAAGATAAGATAAATGGGTTTAGATATGGAGCAGATGATTATATTACAAAGCCATTTAGTTTGAAAGAATTAACTGCTAGAGTTGAAGCACATTTAAGACGAGATGAAAGAAGTAAAAATAATTTATCAATTATGACACTTGCAGATGGGTTAATAATAAACCTATCAAGCAGAAAAATATATTTTGAAAAAATAGAAATACCATTTTCTAAAAAAGAATTTGATATAATTGAATTTTTAATTGCTAATTCTGGACAAGTTTTTGATAAAGAACAAATTTATGAAAAAATTTGGGGATATGACGCTCTAGGAGATAATAATGTAGTTAAAGAGCATATTCGCAAAATTCGTGCAAAATTTAAAGATGTTACTGGAAAAGAATATATAGATACAAGTTGGGGAGTTGGTTACTGTTGGAAAAATTAAAAAAAATAAATAAATCATTATCAATAAGAAAGTTTTTTGCTTTTGTTGTTTTTAGTACATTCCTAATTGTCATTGTATTGTCAATAATATGTATTTGGGGTGGAACAAAATTTAGAAATTATCTAATTCCAAATTCAAATGATGTTGTTTTAACATTAGAACTTACTAATCAAGACGGGCAAAAAATGAATGTAGTAGTAGAAACTGAATTAGGTAGTGAAGCAGTAAAAATGCCAATGATAATAAATAGTTCAGAGTCATCAAAAAATTATATATCATTAGATGATATTGAGATAAAAGTTGTAAAAGTACAAAATAGTTTTGAAAAACTTACTCCCAAAAGAAAATTTGCTTATCAAGCAACAGGAGTGTTAATGGTATTACTTCCTTTATTATTTTCAATTAGTGGTATTTTGATAGCAGGATTTGTTTTTTATAAAAGAAAATTAAAAAAACCTTTAAGAATTTTAGCAAATTCAATGCAAGAAATAGCAAAAGAAAATCTTGATTTTAATGTTTTTTATGAATCTGATGATGAAATGGGTGCGTTGTGTTCTTCATTTGAAGAAATGCGAAGGGCGTTAGAAGAAAATTATAAAGAATTATGGAAAATGATAGAAGAAAGAAAAATTCTACAAACTTCTGTTGCTCACGATTTAAGAAATCCTATTACCATTATAAAAGGATACACAGAATATTTACAAGAAAATTTAGAACATAAAGATTTATCTAATGAAAAAATTATTGAAATAATAAATAATATAAATAAAACAACTGAAAGATTAGAAAACTATACTAATTCTATTCGTGCTATAAATCAATTAGATGAAATAAAAATTGAGCGTAAAGAAGTAAGCGTAAAAGAATTTATAGAAAATGCTTGTAATGATTTTTCATTAATGACTAAATCTAAAGAGATTAAATTAGAAATTACAGATCATATACCGAACGGAACTTTTAACATTGATGTTGATATTGTTTATAGAATAGTAGAAAATATTATAAATAACGCTTTAAGATATGCAAAGAAAAAAATTAAAATTTCATTTGAGATAAAAAATAACTTTTTGATAATTATTGCAAAAGATGATGGTATTGGTTTTAGTGAAAGTGTTTTATCTGGAAATCATAAATTGATTATTTCAAATAATAAAGATGGACATTATGGTATGGGTTTAACTATAAGCCGAATTCTATGTAATAAGCATGGTGGAGAACTAAAACTTGACAATGATGAAAAAAATGGTGCAAAAGTAATAATAAAAATACAAATTTGACGGATTTTTGACTTTTGTTTTATATCATATCCTTGTAAGCCTAAAATGGCACGACAAGGAGTTTTTTTATGAGAAAAAGAAAAATTTATATTAAAAAGAAATTAAAATATAGAATAAAAGTAATTTGTTTTATTATTTTTACAGTTTTAATATTAAATTGTGTAAACAATATCTTAAAGTCTTTTCGTATTAGTGAAAATGAGTCTTTGATAAATGATAATAAACAAGTTATTGATAATCAAAAAAAGGAGAATCAAGAGGAAAATACTCTTTTAAATGAAAGTAATAGTTATCAAATTCCAAACAATAGACAAGATATTGATAATAATACTACTGATTATACTACAAATAATGAACCTATAAATAATTTTGAAAGAGATATAAATAAGTTTAAAAATAAAAAACTGATCGCTTTTACCTTTGATGATGGACCAAATTCTAAAACTACCAATAAATTGTTAGATAATTTGGATAAATATAATGCACGTGTAACTTTCTTTGTTGTTGGTAATCGTGTAAAAACTTATGAAGATACTTTGAAAAGAGCATACGATATGGGTAATTTAATAGGAAGCCATACTTACAGCCATAAAAACCTTTTTGAACTAAACAATAATCAAATAGTAGATGAAATTAAAAAAACAAACAATGTAATAAAGGAAGTAACTGGTAGCAACACTCTTTATTTACGACCTCCGTATGGTAATACAAATAAAAATATTAAAAATCTTGCTAATATGTATAATATTCTTTGGGATTTAGATACTGAAGATTGGAAATATAAAGATATGAATAAAATAGCAAAGTATATTATTGATAATGCTCACGATGGAGGAATAATTTTATTACACGATTTATATGAAACATCAATAGATGGGGCATTACTAGCAATGGAAGAATTATCAAAAAATGGATATGCTTTTGTTACAATAGAAGAAATGGCAACTTTAAAAGGTATAACTCTTAATACGGCAAGTAATTATTTTAATATTAAATAAAAAAATTATAAATTTGACGAATTTTTGACTTTTGTTTTATATCATATTCTTGTAAGTCTAAAATGGCTTAGTAAGGAGTTAGATAAATGCAGCAAAAGAGAAGATATAAAAGAAAAAAATTAAAACCTAAAATCAAGATATTTATATTTGTACTATTATCATTATTTATTATACATACTGGGAATAATCTATTAAAATTATCTCACGCAAGTAAAAATGAAATATCAGATAAAACTAGCACACAAGTAGATAATAAAAGTAAAAATATCGAGCAGTCTTCAGTTTTTCCGAAAGAAGTATATAGTGCTCCGGTTTTTACAAAATTGATAGACACAAATACATCAGCAAGAACTGGAGAAAAACGAATTATTAAATACATAGTTATACACGAAACAGATAATTTTGAAAAAGGTGTTGGTGCTGCTAATCACGCAACATTTTTAAAAAACAATAACAAAAGCCCCACATCTTGGCATTATACAGTTGATGATAAGGAAATTTATCATCATATTCCAGATGATGAAAGAGCAAATCACGCAGGAGATAAAGAAGGAAATGATTATGGCATAGGTGTAGAACTTTGCGTAAATGAAGATGGCGATTTTAATCAAACATTTGATAATGCTACCAAGTTAGTCGCATATCTTCTTAAATCTTACAATTTAGATATTAGTGCTATAAAAACTCATCACGATTTTACTGGAAAAGAATGCCCTCACAATATATTAAAGAATAAAAGACTAGGGGAATTCAAAGAAAAAGTCAGGTATTATTTAGATATTTGATATTTAGTTAAATAGTTTAAAGAAAGGATTTGATATATTATGAAAAAAATATTAGCGATTTTAATTATAATTGGTGGAATTTTTACACTTTGTGGATGTCAGAAAAATATAAAAGAAGTATTTTTACCATCTAAAGGTGAAGAAGGGGAAGTTACAAATAATAGCAGCGATTTAAAATTTTTAAGTAATGGTGCTACTACAAATGATGGATATTATTATTTAACAGATTATAGCAGATTAAATAATGGCAAACTTGCTAAACACTTAATGTATATTGATTTTAAAACAAAACAAGAAATACATTTATGTAATAATTCTGCTTGTACTCACAAAACAGAAGATTGTACTTCAGTTTTTAATAAAGATGAATTTCAATTTGATTCTAAAGTCTTTATTTGGAATAATAAAATTTATGTTATAAGTAAAAGCACAGATACATCAGGGCAGGTTGCAATGGGAGTTTTAGGAGAAACATCAAAAAGCAATGTGGAAAGTAACAAAGCTGTATTATATAAATTAAATTTAGATGGAACAAATAGAGAGAAGATTTATACATTTGATGATAATGCTACAATAGAAGATTTTGTAATTGGTAGCGGGAATGGAATTTATTTGATTGCAAAAAAAGTTGAAACTAAATATACTGGTGGAAATGCTTATAGCACTTCTAGTGAACGAAAACTTATCTATTTAGATTTAAACACTAAAAAAGAATCTACTATTCTTTCTATGAATAGAAATGACAATATTGATTGGAAAGTTATTGGCAGTACAGAGCGAAACCTTATTTTACACGGTATAGATTTAGGTGGACAAGTGACTGATGAAGAAAAACATAATAATAATGATTTGTATAAAAATTCTTTTGATGTTTTTGCACTTCTTGATATCGATAATGATACCTTAAAAGATGTTTATCGTATGAAAGCATCTTCACGCACATATACGGTTGATGAAAAAAATTTGTATTATAACATAGATGGAAACAACAAAATCTTGAAAATTGATTTAAAAACTGGTAAGGAAGAAACTTTAGCCAACTTATCTAATGTTTGGGTTGATCGAGTAATTGATAATAAATTATTATGTATAACAAATAGTGGTAAAAATCCTACAAGTTATTTTATTGATGTAGATACAGGTAAGATGGCAGAATCAAAACTTGCTAATAAGAGTACAGAATCTTATATAGAAATAATTAGCATATCTCAAAATAAAATTTTAGCAATATATGATTCTGATGTTACTTTTAACAACGATGGCTCATACACCACTCATAGTAATAAATATGGTGTGATTAGTAAAGAAGAATTTTTTAATGGTAAAGATAGTTTTCAAAATATTAAAAGAGTTTATGGAGGTGAGTAAAATTGCTAGAACTTGAACATATTTCAAAAGAATACAAAAATAAAAAAGCACTTAAAGATGTTAATTTGATTTTTGAAAATGGAATATATGGACTTTTAGGTCCAAATGGAGCAGGAAAATCAACTCTTATGAATATAATTACGGGCAATTTAAGTCCGACAGAAGGAAGTGTAAATTGGAATAAAGAAGATATAAAAAAATTGGGGGCTTCTTATAGAAGTTTACTAGGGTTTGCTCCACAACAGCAAGGAATGTATGATAGTTTTTCTGGCACAAGATTTCTTTCTTATATGGCGACTTTAAAAGGCATACCAAAAAAAGAGTTAAATAATGAAATTAAAAGAGTTCTAAATTATGTTAATATGATGGAAGTTAAAGACCAAAAAATAGGAACATACTCTGGTGGAATGAAACAAAGAATTTTAATAGCACAAGCGATTCTTGGAAATCCTAAAATAGTAGTTTTAGATGAGCCTACTGCAGGGTTAGATCCAAAAGAGAGAGTGCGAATAAGAGAAAGAATTTCTACATTATCAAAAGAAAAAATAATTTTAGTTTCTACACACGTTGTATCTGATATTGAATCTGTGGCAAATAAAATAATTCTTATTAAAAAAGGAAAGATAATTGATACGGATTCAGTTGAGGCTCTTTGTGAAAAAAATAATGTTTCTAGTTTAGAAGAAGTATATATGAAATTATTTGGAGATGAATAGATATGTGGAGTTTAATCTATTTTGAATTAAAAAAAATATGGAATAAGAAAAGTTTTGTTTTTATAACTTGTTTGTTGTTAATTATAAATATATTTTTCCTTTGGTACACAAATTTAGAAAATGAAAAAAGACCATCACTTTCTTCTTACAAAATGTTTCAAACTGAAATATTAAATATGAGTGAAAGTGAAAAAGAAGAATATGTAAAAAAATTAAAAAAAGATATTGATGGTATTTATTTTGTAATAGATATATTAAATATGCAGAAAAATGAAATTGGAAGTTCTTTTGTTGAACAGGAACTAAATGCGAATCCGGGGGTTTTTGAAACCTATTATGAAATATATAAATCAGGAAATTATTTACATTTCACTTCATCATTAGAGCAAGAACAAATTTTTATTAATGAAATATATAATGAGCAAGTCAAAGTATCAGGATATGATGATTATTTAGAGGGTATAAAAAAAGACAAAGGTAAATTAGAGGGTATTTCTATATTTAATAATCAAGATGAAAGTAATTTTTCTACTCGCAATATAAAGAAAAGTGCAAATGATTATTCAGAGTTAAATTCTAGTAATATTAAATTTATACCATCAAAAACAATAGTATCAACTATTGAAAATATAGGAACAGACATACTTTTGATTTTAATTACATTTTTATTTATTGGAAATTTAATAACTGAAGAAAAAGAAAAGAAGTTATTTTATGTTACTCGTAGTACAAAGTATGGAGTAGTACATAGTATTTTTGCAAAAATTATAGCCCTGTTTATTCATTGTATAATATTTAGCATTTTGCTTTTTAGTATAAATTATTTGTTTTTTGGAATATTTGGTGGATTTAATAATTTAGGAATAAAATTGCAGTCTTTAGCACCATATATGGAAAGCAATTTTAATGGAAGTATATTAGAATATCTTATTATTTCTATTCTAACAAAAGGAATAGTTGTATTTGGAATCGGTACTATTATTACAGCCATTTGCATTATTTCTGATAGTATGATACTTCCTTATATGTTAGGTATATCATTTTTAGGTATAAGTTGGTTGTTTTATAAAATTATACCAGCAGTATCTAATCTTAATATAATAAAGCACTTAAATATATTTGGTATTTTAAAAACAGAAAATTTATATGGCTCATATTTAAACTTTAATTTTTTTGAATATCCAATTTCAAGAATAACCTTTTCTTGGATTATGATAGTAGGGTTGCTTGGGCTAGGAATTTTCTTGTGTGTTAAGTTCTTTTTAAAAGGTAAAAGTTTAGAATTAAAAAGATCTACTAAAAACTTTATATTGAAATTTAAGCCTCATACTTCTTTATTCAAACACGAACTTTATAAAATTTTAATAACTAATAAAGGAATAATAATTATTTTGATATTTAGTCTGTTAATTTGTTATAACGAATTACAAAGAAGATATAGTCCATCACTTCAAGAGCAATATTATCAAAATATTATGTTGAAATTAGAGGGAAAGCCAACTGAAGAAAAAACACAACTTATAAAAGCAGAGAAATCAAGATTTGATGAAGCCTTTTCAAAAATATCAGAAATTGATGAACAAATTGCAAAAGGCGAGATAAATGATACAACTGGAGAAGCAATGAAAGTAAAATGGTACAGTATTACTGCTTTTTATCCTACCTTTGAGAAAGTATTAGAACAAGATAAGTATGTAAAAGAAAATAATGGAAATTACATTTATGATACTGGATACTTATATTTATTTGGAGTGATGGATGATGGCATACTTAATGATTTTATTCTTCTAACTTTAAGTATTATATTTATGTTTTGCAATGTTATGGCGATTGAGTATCAAAATAAGGCAGTAAATATACTTCAAGCGACAAATAAAGGAAAAAAAGCAATTATTAAAACTAAAGTCAAAGCAACAATAATTATAGTTTTATTACTTTGTATTTTACCATTTGTTTGTAGATTCATTAGTGTTTCTAGCACATTCCCAATAGATGGCTTTTTACTCTCAGCAAAAGATATATCTATTTATCATAATTTGCCATCTGGGATACTGGTTATAGGTTTGATTTTATTAAAAATCTTTAGTCAAGTTTTCTCTGGAATAATTATGGCAATACTGATTTTAACTATTTCTGCTTGGAAAAAGAATAATGTTCAAACTATATTTTTGGGACTTTTGATACTTTGTGTACCTTTAGTATTAGTTTTATTAGGTTTCGAGTATATGAGATTATTTTCGTTATATCCTTTATATTCATATACATTCGGAAATTAATCTCTTAGGGTGTAATTCCCCGAGGCTCTGCCCCGAGGTAGTTCATTGTCAGATGGTACTATTGATAAAGAAACTTATAATCAAAAAAAAGAAAAATTAGATAGTAAATTAGAGAAAATTAACAAAGAAATAGAGCAATATAATTTATTATCTGAAGATGATGATAAAATAGAAGATGGAATAAATAAAATAAAAAGTACCTTAAATTCTAATAAGATTCTTGAAGGCTTTGATAGAGATGTATTTGATGCTCTTGTAGATTATATTATCATAGGTGGCTATGATGAAACTGGAAAAAAAGAAGAAAATATGATAAGATTTATATGCAAAACAAAATTTAATGAAACTAACAGAAATGATTTAAAGAAAGATGTGATATTATCTAATAATAATCTTTCTGATAGCGAAACTTTTGTAAATGTATTTGACTTTTATAGTAATCAAGAATATTATCTATTTTACAAAGATGAAAATGGAAAAACTCATAAGGAATTGCAAACTAAAATAAGAGTAAGAGTAGAAGTGGAGAAATGATATATTCATAATAAACATTGTACCTATTTGATATGTATATTATGACATAGTCAGTTATACCCAAACATATAAAGGTCAACTATTCATAATATACAAACAACGCATGGGGATATAACTCCTACCTTATCCAAAGAGATGTTAGAACTAGAGAAAGAAGAACTTCTGTATGATACTGTTACTAACCTAATTATTTTTTACAGTTTTCTTTATATTCAATATTATGGTAGTTTTCCCGTTCGTATTTTTAGAATGCGAATCAAACAGGTTTTGAAAGATTATAAAATTCCAGGTAATTTACATAATGAAATTACACAGGATATTTTTAGAATTTTAAGGAAACAATATGATGTTCAATATCGTAAGTTAAATATTCATATGTATAGTCCCAAAATATTAGAAGAAATGAAAAACATTGAATTTAAAATTTAGAAGTAGGACATAGAGAAAAAAGACAACGCTAGATATAATGACATTGCCTTTTTTTATATAAAGTTTACTCTTGAACTTGATGAATAATTTGTTTTATCTTATCAATTTGAGTACTTAGAAAATTTACATAGTCTGAATAATGAAGAAATTCAAGTTGACTCTTCAGTATAGATAGGTCACCAGAGATAGTAGATAGAGAATTTATGATATTAGCAATTTCCTCATTAGAAAGTTGACTATCAGAATAGTATTCAATTAAATTTCTTATAAATGTAGATTTTGACAATTTGGCTTGTTGTGATTTTCTATTTAAGGTTTGATTTTCATCTTCATTTAAAAATACATTGATTTTGATATTTCTTGTTCTCATATTCGCAAAGTTCCTTTCTATTGTTCAGGGTATGGGTTTTCCCATGAGAGAGCAAGTAACGGGAGTAGACTTGCAGTGCTTGCTAGGACATAAATTCTCTAATTCTAAAAATAGTCTAATTGTAAATCAATTCATTTAGGATAATTTCTTCAGCCATATTTTTATAATTGTTCATCAATTTCACCCATTCCAATTGATTTGTTTCTTTTATTTTTTCAGTTAGTTTATATCTTTTTTTGTAACTTTCGATAAGAAAATTGACTTTATTTTCTGCCTCATTACTGACTGAAAAAAGATGATTGGTTAATTGATTTTTCATAAGCAAAGCCGTATATAGACCTTGCTTATGTTCTTTTAGATAGTTTAATCTTAATAATCCATACTTATTGATGACTCCATTTTGTTCTTCAATTGCTAAATTTGGTAATAAATAGTCTCCAACTTTTGTATAATTTAATTTCATTTTTTATCGCTCCGTTCTTTCATTTTTTCTATTTTTCTCGTAAAAATCTACTGTTTTTGTTTGATGATTGTATTTAAAATACCCTATAGCATTGTTACAATCAATCAACTTTATTGTGAATCTGTTGACTAAATATAGGCTTACTTCATCTGTATTGAAGTGTTGTTTCAGATAGATTAAAACTTTAAATTGTTCTACAGTATCTACTTGATTTTTCATGATATTTTCTTGATTAAGGAGTCGCATAGTCGCAGACTCCTTTCACAATTTTTGTCTTTGGCTTGGTAGGATTATAGGTAACAATACCATATTTGGTATCCATTTCTTCTTTTGAAATTGGTGATTTGGTTGTGCATTTTTGTGATGAAATTGGTAATATTCTGATGATTTTTTCATTCTCTTTTGGTGTAAATTCACCAATTATATTGCCAGTTTCTTCATCCGTTTTCTCATAGATTTGATAAAAATTGGTTTCGTAATGCTCGTTTAATCGATCTAAATATTCTTGTACTTGTGAATCGTTTATGTTACCAGTACCTAAAATTACATCTTCCTTTCCATTAATTTCTACTGGGACTAGAACGTCTAAAATACCTTTATCAAGTAGTTTTGATAGCATATCTATAAAGCTTTTTCTAAAGTTAATCTTCTCGATATGAAGTTCATTTTGATTATCTTTTGTAATGATAATGGATTCTACTAATTTAGAAATAAATTCTTGCTTTTCCTCTTTGGATTTACTTTCCCAGGAAGTTTTTACAACACGATTTAAAGTGTCTAATCTTATCATTGTTTCTCTTTCAATATCCCTGTCTGCCATGAGTTGTTGAGGAGAGAAGGTAAGGTTGTCTAAATCTAATATTTCATTTTTCTTTTGTGCTAGTATTTCTAGTTTATCTTCAATCTGTTTATAATCTTCTGAAAAATCTTCCATTTCTACAATGCCACTCATATATGCTTTTTTGATTCACTCTTTCTGTTTTTCTAGTTGTTTTATCTCTTTATCAATATCATTGGTTTTTGTAGGTTTATGATCTGCTAGAATAGGTAAGAAATATTTTTTGACTGCCATATCATATTCCACCAAATCATAGATAAAATTGGATAGTAAATCTTCGATTTTATCTTCACGATAATTGATGTGACACTTCTCACAGTTGTAATACATATATTTTCTCTTTTTACCGCCAGAACCTTTACATTTCATAATTCTGCCACAAGTAGGGCATTTAATTTTCTGAAAAAATAGGTAAACTCTATCTCTTGTATAAGTTCTTTGATTCTTAACTTTCTGATGTTGGCATTCTTCCCATACTGCTCTTGAGATAATCGGTTCTACCACATTCATATAGATAACAGTTTCCTTCTTTTCTTTTTTGGCAATTCTTTTATATTGTTCATAATCACCCATATAGATTTTGTTATCAATGATTTTCTGAATGGTGGTATCTTTCCAATGTTTAGGGTGGAGTAGTTGTTCTTGATTAAAGGTGTTCGATATTTGTTGATAACTTTTTCCCTCTAAATACATTTGGAAAATTCTCTCAATGACAGGTTTGGTCGTTTCATCAATGATGGTCTTTTTTGTATCATCTTTCTTGTATCCTAATGGTACAATTCCTGGTAAGTGTCTACCACGTACATAATAGCACCAACTAAAAATATCGTAGATTTAATACACTATAAAGGTATTATAAACAATACTACAATTAACTTAAATTTAAAATTCTATAAAAATTAGTAAAAATTATTTAAAAATGATAAAATAAAATTTATACGAGGAGGGAATCATATGAAGTTAAATTTAAAAAAATATACTAAATTTCATTCGCCTGGTTATATAGTAGAAATATATAATAATGATAATAGTGAAGAAATTATTGTTGGAAATAGAGAGATAAAACCAACAGTTAAGGAATGTAATGTTGATACTCTTTATGATATTGCGTCATTAACTAAAGTTTTTACGGCTACCTTAATATACATAGCTTATGAAGAAAAAAAATTAAATATTTATGATTATATTAAAAGTATTGATGATAGATTTTTGTTTTTAGATAATATAGCAATAATTGATTTATTGAGTCATAATCAAGAAATATGGACAAATGGTTATTTAGGAAATGCAAAAAATAAAGAAGAATTTTATAAAATTCTATTTTCTGCAAATATAAAAAGTGATTTCCCTACTTATGTTGATACTCATTATATTATTCTTTCAACTATTCTTGAAAAAATATATAATAAATCATTTGATGAAATTTTAGAAGAAAAAATATTTAATAGGTTAAATTTTAAAAAAACGACCGTTAACCCAAAAGGCAATAATATTGCTTCTAATAACTATGAAACTTTAAATAATGAAATTATTGACTATATCAAGCCCGGATTAATTCATGATACAAAGGCACGTGTTGGAAAAAGTTTTGGAATAATTACAGGACATGCCTCCATCTTTACTACTGGATCAGAATTAATGGAATTTCTAAAAAGTTTTTTTAATAATATCCTTCTATCACAAGAAACAATAAATTTAATGCTAAATCATAGTGATAGAAATACTGAAAATTATCAAATATTAAAAAATATAGTTACAAATGGTGATATTAATCAAATGTATCAAAGTGCTATAAAAACTAATTTAGAATTAAAATTAATGAAGACATATAATAATATGGGAGTCCGCTATCGAAATAACATTAAAGATTTAAATGATATCCCATCAAATTGTAGTAATAATTCAATAACTTTTAGTGGATATACAGGGCCTTCTTTCTTAGTTGATTTTGATAAAAAAATAATTATAGTCGTAATGTGTAATGTTATGCATAATACTAAGTTAAATCGATTTGAAAGAAAACATATTACCGATAAGATTATTGAAGACATATATAACAAAATATGTTAGATAAATATGGTGATTTAGTCAAGTTAGTAACACACTACCAAGTTGGATTATCCAACTAGTATTGTGTCAAAGATAATCCTTTGAAATCCTTTAAAAATGCTTTTTGAATTATTAAAATAGATTGGTGCTATTATATATATGGTAGCTGTCCTTTCTTAGCTGCTCCCATAAGACCAAATTTTGTTCTTTCTGAAGTCCTTTCAATTTCTAATTGAGCAAGTATAGTAGTCATTCTCATAAAGAATACTCCGGTAGGAGTAGAAGTATTAATCTCTTCACATTCACTCTCTAAATCACATTTGTATTCTTCTAACAATTTACAAATAGTTTCTAAGTCTTGAATAGAACGAGTTAATCTATCTAACTTATAAACAAGTATTTTGTTTATTTTTCCATCTTTCATATCTTGTATCATTTCTTGGAACTTAGGTCGATTCATACTTTTAGCAGATACTCCTTCCTCACGATAGACTTTATAAATCTTATATCCTTTCCATTCACACAACCTTTTAAGACTTTCTTCTTGCTCATCTAAACTAAAACCAAACCTAGACTGATCCTCTGTACTTACACGAGGATAAATCCCTACAACAAAGTTCTTCTTTTCTCCGTTCATATTTTTTCTTCTCCTTTCTTTGAACGACAAAAAAACACAAGAGAATTTCCTTGTGTTAAGAACTACAAAAATACATAAAATATACGAGTACTTACAATTTTCGTATATTACCATAATAACACATTTTTACCGGAAAGTAAACGGACATCGAAAAATAATTTTTGCTCGCAAACCCTTATAAATAAAGGAAAAAATAAAATTTCAAAAAATTTGTTTTTTACAACATTTTTAAAATCAAAAATTTTATAGATTCAAGAGTAATAATTTCCAAACTATCTTTCAAATATAAATTATTATCATTAGGATAAGAAAGAAGTATTATACAAGATTCTTCATTACTAATAATAACTTTGTGTGGCTCATTGATTGAAAGGTTAGTTTTATTAAAATGAATATTTTTCCCATTTACAAACTCAATATGTAGTTTTGATATTTTAGGTATCTTCATAAGTTTTTCTTTAACGCATAAAGGAAATTCTAAAGGTTCTATGGTTATTTTCATTTGTGAAACCTCCTTTCAAACATGAAAAAATCCCATATCAACGAGTGATATAGGATAAATTTGCAATATAAAACTCACACGAGGGTGTGAGTAATTCTCTCAATGGAGCAGATGATGAGAATCGAACTCACGCAGTCAGCTTGGAAGGCTGAGGTTCTACCATTAAACTACATCTGCATTCAGTAGGCATTTTTAATTATACTAGAAATATAGATAATGTCAATCATTTTTAATAAAATTAGTAAAAAAATTTTAACTTTCTACCTTTAGTATATGTTACTTATAAAAAAATATGCTTAATCTTAGATTATATGAAATATAATTTCATACATTGCGCTAGCAGATTTGTAAATTCACATATTTACTGAAACATATACGATGTTTGATTACTGTGGTTAGGAAATTCTTGTTAAACTTATTATGTGTACACCTAAATATTCCCTTAATTTAAACTTAACTAACACAACGCGTCAATATATCGATAATTAGAAAAGAAAAATGGTAAATTTTGTTTTATCAAAGATACGTTTTTGTGACTTTCAAATATTGACTTTCCTTTAGAATACAAGGATAAAAATTCCTTTAAAAATTCATACTATGATTTTATCCTGATAAAGACATATAATAGAATTGAAAAAAATGGAAATATATAGTATAATCAAGATACGGAAGTGAGGGTAATATGAAATTTATAAGATCTCATAAAATATTAATTGCTATTTTAATTACATTTGTTTTAATTATAATTATAGGCATTGTGATTTTTCTAAAATTATCACCTGATCAAAAAAAAGATGTATATGGGAATCGTTTAACAGAAATTAACCAACATCAAATTAATCAGGAAACCCTAGAAAAAATGAAAACAGAAATGCAAAAAACAGAGGAAATTCAGACAGTTTCATCTAATATTAAAGGAAGACTAATCAATATAATTATACAAGTAGGTGCAAGTGTGCCAAAAGAAGTGGCTATTCAATCCGCAAACAAAACATTAGAATACTTTACAGAAGAGGATAAAGCATATTATGATATGCAAGTATTTATTGCTATAAATAAAGAAGAAAATTCAGCTGGGGAAAATCCCATTTATCCCATTATTGGATACAAACATAAAACATCAAGCACATATATATGGAAGCAGGAGTAGTGATACAAAATGAATAAGAAAAAAATTACAACCAGTATTATCATTATTGTAATACTTGTAATACTAGGATTTGGATGCTATTACATACTGACCAAACAAGACAAAAATACAACCTTAACAATCTTAGAAAAACAATGGATAGAAGACAACAAAAATAAAATTATCGACTTAGGAATGGTAAATGGAATTCCTGTATTTAACTATGATGGAGAAGGGATTCTATTCGATTTTATTGATGCATTAGAAACGAATACAGGATTAGAATTTAATAAATTATCCTATTCAATATCAGATACAGTACCAGCTGCGTACTCATTCCTATATACCAAGTCTACCGAAAAAGACGACATCTTAATTTATCAAGATAATTATGTAATTTTTTCAAAGCAGGAAGCAAAATATAATCGTCTTCAAGATATACCAGAAATGACCTTAGGAGTATTAGAAAATGATTTAGAACAAGTGAATTTTTATACAAAAGAAAACAAAAAGCTAAATTATAAAACTTATAAAACGAGTAAAGAATTGTTAGAAGCACTTCGCGAAGAAAATATCATAAATGGAGCAGTTCTTCCAAAAACAATTCATATGCAAGAACTAAGCAAAGAACAACTTCATATTATATACCATGTTACAGAAATGAATCAAAATTTAGTTTTGCGATTAGGGGATAGTGGCAAGCTCAATACCATAATAAAAAAATACTACAACAAGTGGAGTAACGAACATTATCAAGATGTATATAATGATTATTTCTCTAAAAATTATTTTGCATTTAATGAAATTTATGAAGAAAATGTTGCTAAATTTAGAAGCAAACGATACCAATTTGGCTTTATAGATTATGCTCCATACAATACCATAGTAGATAGTCGCTTAGTTGGAATCAATAATGAAGCGATGAAACAATTTTCAAAACTTGCAGATATAGAAATCGGGTTTAAAAAGTATAACTCTGTGGATAAATTGCTAGAAGATTTCAACACAAATAAAATCGATTTCTTTATGAATACAACCACACAAACAAAATATGAAATGGATATTTTTAGTACAGTATCTATTTATAGTGAAGATATTGTAATTTTATCATCCATAGAAAACGTAAGTCCTATCAATTCCATTACTTCGTTAAAAGATAAAACTGTTATGACACTAAAAGATAGTTATATTGCACAAATACTTTTAAATGAAAAAGTAAAGACAAAAACATATAATAACATAACCGATTTATTGAAGCATGTCCACAAAAATAGTATACTTGCAATGGATCAATCTACTTATAATACATATGTGCGTAATGTTTTAAAAGACTATAAAGTAGATTATACAATTTCATTAGATGATGATTATACATTTGTTATCCGTAATATATCTGATAATACAGTATTTGCAAAATATTTTAATTTTTATTTATCTTTTATGGATGAATCAAAATTTATTAACACTGTAACTTATGATATGTTTATTGGAAAAAAGGGAAATTATTCAAAATTAATTATGGCAATTATTGCTATAATTCTAATATTAATTATTGGATTTGCATTTATATTTAAGAAGAAAAATGTGAAACCAAAGAAAAGAACAACTACTGTTAGTAAAGAAAGTAAACTAAAATATATAGACATATTAACCTCATTAAAGAACAGAAATTATTTAAATGATAATATTCAAAAATGGGATGAAAGTGAAATTTATCCACAATCTATTATTATAGTTGACTTAAATAATGTAGCTTATATTAATGACAACTACGGACACGAAGAAGGTGATAATGTAATTCGTGATGCAGCCAATATATTAATTAGCAATCAAGTAGAAAATAGTGAAATTATGCGAACGAATGGAAACGAATTTCTAATTTATATGGTTGAATATGATGAGAAACAAGTAGTATCTTATATTCGAAAACTCAACAAGGAATTTAAAGAATTGGCCCATGGATTTGGCGCTGCACTCGGTTATAGTATGATTCAAGATGCTATCAAAACAGTAGATGATGCAATTAATGAAGCAACATTAGATATGAGAAATAATAAAGAAGAAGCGAATCACTAGTCGCTTTTTTTTCTACATTTATTTTTTTTAGAATGTGGTATAATAAATATATAAGGTTGTGATTATGTGGACCAAATTAAAATATATATAGGAAAAATCAAACAACTAATAGACAGAGAAGAAATGCGCATTTTGCCAGGTAATTTAGCATTTTTTCTTGTATTATCCATTATTCCAATCATTACGTTGGTGGGATTAATCTGTTCTTTATTCTCTATCTCACTTGTAGATCTTACAAATATGGTTAGTGAAATAATCCCAAAAGAAGTAGAAGACTTATTAATGCCTTTTATTTCAGGAAAAACAGATGTTGGAAACTTAACTTGGTATTTTATTCTGGGGTTTATATTGGCATCGAATGGATCCCATTCTATCATTATTGCATCTAACACTTTATATCACATTGAAAATGAATCTTACTTAAAAAGAAGAATTAAAGCACTTTTTTTAACTATTATATTAATTTCACTATTTTTATTTGTACTTGTCTTTTTAGCATTTGGAAATAGTATATTGAAATTTATTTTAGGATTAAAAGTGTTTGCAAGTATAGCTAGTAAAATTTATTCATTGTTTATATTATTAAAATGGCCGCTTGCAACCATTATTATATTTATAATGGTTAAACTTTTATATACAATGGCACCTGATCGTCGTATCGCTAGTAAGTATGTAAACCATGGAGCAGCGTTTACAACATTTGGTTGGCTGTTGATAACTGCCATCTATTCTTATTATGCAAATAATATGGCAAATTATAACCTATTCTATGGTGGATTATCAGGTCTTGTTATTTTGATGATGTGGATTTATATTATAGCTTATATATTTGTAATTGGTATTACGATCAATACAAGCGCTTACCATTATTTGGCGAAAAATGGTACAAATAAAATGGAAAAATAAGACTATAATATAGTTAGATACATGTCCGATTACCAGCATGTGTCTGTAGCAGACTATAGTAGTACCGATTTTTGGTTTCAGTGGAACCAATAAGTATTCATTTAATTGGTAATGAAAATCTCCTTTCATAAGATACATCGCAAAAAAAAGTTCCAATAGAACTTTTTTTTTAAGATACAATTTGTACCATTACTTATGATTCAGTAACTGTTTCTGCATTTTTTGCCATTTTATTCAATGTTCTTAATTCTCTTGCACTCATGACAATTTTTTCACCATTATCAAGTGTTACTTTTTGTAAATTTGGTTTTTGCGCATGTCTAGTTGCTCTTAATGAATGTGATCTTCTATTTCCAAATAAAGGTTTTTTACTTGTTACTTTTTTTGCCATACTATATCCTCCTTAAATTTTTTTAGATTTGTCCTATGCCTTACCACTTTATCATAATATATCAAATAAGTCAAATATTTATGATGAAAAACTTTAAAAAACTTTTAAATTATAGTAAAATATTATTAAGGAGGCGTCTATATGTTCTATATTCCCCTTTATGTTAAAACAGAAAATTCTTTATTAAAAAGTATGATTCAAATCAAAGAGTTGATTGAATTTGCTAAGAAACATCATTTAAAAGCACTTGCAATTACAGATGAAAACTTATACGGCGCCTATGAATTTTATCGATTGTGTAAGCAAGAAAATATAAAGCCAATAATTGGGTTAGAAATTATAATAAAACAAGAAAAAGTTTTGCTTTATTGTCAAAATCAAATTGGTTATCAAAATTTAATTAAACTTGCCACAATTCAAAGCAAACAAGAGATTACTTTAGAAGATTTAAAAAATGATAGAGAAGGATTATTTTGCATAATTCCATTTGAAAATAGATTAAGTTATATGCAATATGAACAAATATTTCTTACATTTATAGGTTATACAACCAGTACTGAAAAATCGCAAATTCAAAAAGAAAAATCAATATATATACAAGAAACATTGTGTTTAGAAAAACAAGATATGGTATATATTCCTTACCTAACCGCCATTAAAGAAGGAATGCCTTTAGATGCTATAAAAATAACAAAAGAATGTTATTTAAAATTGCCAGAAGAACTTGACGAAAGCTTTTTAAATAATTTCCATGAAATTTACAATATGTGTAATTTAGAAATTGTCAAACAAGAAAATTTATTACCTATTTATCCTTGCCCTGATAATTTAGATAGCTATACATACTTAAAAAAACTTTGTACAGAAGGTATGCGTAAAAGATTTGGGAACAGCGTCAATCGTATATACATAGAACGCTTAAAATACGAATTGGATATTATTCAAAAAATGGACTTTTGTAATTATTTTTTAGTGGTATGGGACTATGTAAATTATGCCAAAACACACTCTATTTTAGTGGGACCAGGCAGAGGAAGTGCTGCTGGGTCACTTGTTTCTTATGTATTACAAATTACAGATGTAGATCCTATTCAATATCATTTATTATTTGAACGCTTTTTAAACCCTGAACGAATTACAATGCCTGATATTGATATTGACTTTGCATATGATAGAAGGGAAGAGGTAATTCAATATTGCAGACAAAAGTATGGGGAAAAAAGAGTCGCAGGAATTATTACATTTGGAACATTAGGTGCGAAACAAATTGTGCGAGATGTTGGTCGAGTTATGGACCTTTTACCTTCACAGATCAATCAATTATGCAAATTGATTGACCCTAAGAAATCATTGAAGGAAAATTACACAGAAAATGGAAACTTAAAAGCGTTTTTTCATGAAAATGATCATATGAAAAAACTATACAAAATTGCTTCCAAATTAGAAGGATTGAAACGTCATACTTCTATTCATGCTGCAGGAATCATAATGTGCAATCAAAATTTAGATGAAATAATTCCCTTAGAATTTCATGATGAAATGTATTTAACAGGCTATTCAATGGAATATTTAGAAGAACTAGGGCTTCTCAAAATGGATTTTTTAGCACTTAAAACATTAACATCTATTCAAAATATTATGAAGGATGTCAATCAAGAAAATCCAAAACTTACATTTGATCAAATTCCTTTAGGAAATCAAGAGGCTATGCAAATTTTTCATAATGTGAATACAACAGGCATATTTCAGTTTGAGTCAGCAGGAATGATGAATTTTTTACATAAATTTAAACCTACAACATTTGAGGATATATTTGCTTCACTTGCTTTATATCGACCAGGACCAATGGATAATATTGATCACTTTATTAAACGTAAGAATGGACTAGAGCCAATTGATTATTTCCATCCTGATTTAATTCCAATTTTAAAACCAACTTATGGAATTTTAATTTATCAAGAACAAATCATGCAAGTAGCAAGCATAATGGCAGGTTATTCTTATGGAGAAGCAGATGTTTTAAGACGTGCTATGAGTAAAAAAAAGGAAGAGGTCTTGCAAAAAGAAAAAGGTAAGTTCATTAAAAACTCTATTCAACGTGGATATGATGAAACCATTAGCGAGACAGTATATAATTTAATTTTAAAATTTGCTTCTTATGGTTTTAATCGTTCCCATTCGGTTGCATATGCAATAATTGCTTATAAAATGGCGTATTTAAAAGCACATTATCCACATATTTTTATGAAAAGTTTATTAACATCTGTTATTGGAAGTAGCGTAGATACCAAAGAATATATTGATGAGTGTAAACTGAATCATATTATAATTTTACCACCAGATATTAATCAAAGTGGGCTTGACTATAAGATTGAAAATAATCAAATTCGGTATCCGTTTACCAATATAAAGGATATAGGGCTCTCAGTTGCACAACATATTTTGGAAGTAAGAAAAGAAGGTCTTTTTCTTGACATATATGATTTTATTAAGAGGACTAACCGTAAAATAGTAAATAAAAAAGTGATACAGAGGTTAATTGATGCAGGTAGTTTTTCTTCTTTTCATATGAATCAAAAAACATTGTATCAGTCTTTAGATTTAATTTTAAATTATGGGGAATTAATTAAGGATTTGGACGAAGAATATACATTAAAACCAGAAATAGAAATCATGGAAGAATATAGTAAAAGAGAATTGATGCAAAAAGAATTGGATACATTTGGATTTTATTTGAGCAAACATCCAGTAACAGAGTATCGTCTTATGCAAAACAATGAAATTTTAATCAAAGAAATTGCAAATTATTTTGACCAAAATATATCTTTAATTGGATTTGTTGATTCTATTAGGCAAGTAGATACAAAAAAAGGAACGCAGATGGGTTTTATGCAGTGTAGTGATGAGAGTGCAAGCATTGATGCTGTCTTATTTCCAAATGTTTATCAGACATGTGATTCAATTATGATAGGGAGTATAGTTGAAATCTATGGTCATGTGGAAAGAAGATTTGATAAATATCAAATTGTTGTAAAGAAAATAAAAATTTTAGAAAGGGATATGTATGAAATAAAAGGTTAAAAATATCTTATATCATAAAGTTCTTTTAAAAAATATTTTTCTTTTTTTAAACTTAAATAGTTATTAATAGCAAAATTAACATTTGCACCATTTAAATGAAACTAAAAACATCAAAAAACACCAGATGGTGTTTTTAATATTATGCGCCCTGTCTACCAAGATATTCAATAACAATTGTAACCAATGGATTACAAAATAATGAATTTGAAATCGTATTTTTTTGATCAGGAGAGCTTAAGTAAATATTTTCTTTTGCTAAATTAACCAGTTCATATGTTTCTGCTATATCTACTACTGCTATAATTCCTTGACCAACTAATTCAATTGCTGTTTCATCAGTAACCCATTGGCTGGTTCCGATATATACGTTATCTGTTCCTACAAGTTTAAAACCTAATGATACAAAATCAGTATTAGGATCAAAAGTAGAATTTGTAGTGTGCAAAACATAAGCGGATACAGTAAATGTTATTTTATAATATCCTGGTAGATTAAATTGGAGTGTATCGTCAGCAGTATCTAATGTTATAATATCACTAATATCTAATTCTTCTCTATCTATTGGCAATCTGTCGCCACTTTGGATTGTGATACCATTTGCAAATGTTCCGTCATTGAATGTAACTAAATATGCAGAACGAGCATATATAGAGCCATCAGGTCCAGTAGGTCCAGTAGGCCCAGTGGCTCCAACATCTCCCCGAGGTAGAGTAAAATTTAAAAGATAAGAGGCATTATTGGGATTCATTGTGTTCCTCCTTTCTTGTATTATGGGTTGTTGACAGGAGTAATTATTACTTCCGCATCTGTTCCAGGCGCCGCAGTAGTTACAGTACCTATTGTTAATTTAGGTGCAGTTCCAGCAATTCCAGCGGGTCCAGCAGGTCCAGTAGGTCCAGCAACACCAGTAGGGCCAGTAGGTCCTTGAGGAATTGTAAAATTTAATTCATAATTCATACTTTTTCACGCAGCTTTCTATTAAAAATAATTATTATGTTCTGGTAATTGTAACGATTGCATTTGTTCCAGGGAGACCTGTTTGAACTATTCCTATAGCAAATGTTGGAGATACTCCTGAGAGTCCAGCAACCCCAGCAGGTCCAGTAGGACCAGTAGGCCCAGTAGCTCCAGCAACCCCAGCAGGTCCAGTAGGACCAGTAGGCCCAGTAGCTCCAGCAACCCCAGCAGGTCCAGTAGGACCAGTAGGCCCAGTAGCTCCAGCAACCCCAGCAGGTCCAGTAGGTCCAGTAGGCCCAGTAGCTCCAGCAACGCCAGCAGGTCCAGTAGGACCAGTAGGCCCAGTAGCTCCAGCAACCCCAGCAGGTCCAGTAGGTCCAGTAGGCCCAGTAGCTCCAGCAACGCCAGCAGGTCCAGTAGGACCAGTAGGCCCAGTAGCTCCAGCAACCCCAGCAGGTC
>CAOJDP010000023.1 GCA_948433085.1 uncultured Caryophanales bacterium | reverse complement strand
CGGGAGTAGGTTTTCAGTGCTGGCTAGGACATAAATTCTAGTTTATCCTCACACATTTTTAAGGTTAAATTATAAAGGACTGCTTGTTTTGCAGTCCTATTTTCATACATAAATTAGTTCCTTTAAGATAATTTCTTCAGCCATATTTTTATAATTATTTATTAATTTTACCCATTCAATTTGGTTATCCATTTTGCCTTTTTCAGATAGTAATTTATCAGAATTTTTGTATTGTTCCATTAAAGAATTTAATCTATTTTCTGCTTCAATACTAACTGAAATAAGATGATTTGTTAGTTCATTTTTCATTAAAAGGGTTGTATAAAGCGACTTATTATTTTCTTTTATATAGTCTAATCTTAAACGACCATACTTGTTAATTTGCAAATTACTAGGTGAATTTAAAATTACATTTGGTAAATTATAATCACCAATTCTTGTATAAGTTATCTTCATTTTTCATCTCTCTATTTCTTTATTTTTAATATTTTTTTCATAAAAATCTACTGATTTTGTTTTAGTGCTGTATTTAAAATATCCTTGTTCGTTGTTTTTATCTACAACTTTCATAGTAAATCTGTCAATTAAATATACTACAAATTCATCAATAGATAATTGCTTTTTTAGATAGTCTAACACTTTAAATTGTTCTATGGTATCTACTTGATTCTTTAAAATATTTTCTTTTGTTAATTGTTTCATTGATAGCTCCTTTCGTTTTTAATTTGCTTTTACTATTCCTTTTTTAGGGACTAATAATAGAAAATCTTTAGCAATATTTCCTTCAAAATAAGGACAACCGATTATACCATCTACATAGAAATGACTATATGCTTTAGCAAAAAATTCATCTACAAACTTAGTCGAATATTCATTTCTTGTCATTTTTAAAATTGATAAAACATCATAATCTTTTTTCTTGATTTCTAATTCTTCCTTTGTTATTTCATTTAGATATTTGATTCCAACATTATCATTTTTTAGAACAATATATAAGTATTTGATAAATTCACTGCTACTTTTTGAGATAAATTCATCTGTAAATTTTATATATTTAATATCAATGTTGTAATTACTATCTCTTGTGATTTCTATTTGGGATATAAGTCTATGAATCATATCTCGTTTGGCTTCTCTTGATAGTAAATTATAGAAAAAAGTAAAGTCCATAATCTTAACATTTGTAAAAAACAATTTGTCATCTTCTTTTTTACAATCTAATTTTTTTAATAGTTCTGTTGTATATTCTTTTGATTCATTATCTGGATCAAGAGTCATTTTCTTTTTATTTAATTTCTCAATTTCTTTTTTGATAACATCATTTTTGTGGTTAATCGTCTCAACATTTAATGTCGAACTTAAATATAAATCTATCAATCTTTTTTCTTGTACTTTTAACTTTTCAATCGCTTTTTCTATCTCTTTTACATCATTACTTTTTGTAGAATTACAAGTAATAATTTCATTATTTGTTCCCATCATAAAGATAGTTAATTCTTCTAAAACTCGCCTTAATTTTACTTCTATTTTCTCGGTATTATAATGAAGTCCATATCCACTACAATTATGATTTTTACATCTTAAATGATAATAAACTTTTTGTTTTCCATTTGGATATTTAAAAGATTCTGATGAAGCCATAATCTCGCCACATATCGGACATTTTACTAATCCTGAAAATAAATGAATAAACTCTCCATAGTTTGAGTGTTTATTTTTCACTAATACATTTCTTGTAGCATTCCACGTTGTTTCGTCTATAATCGGTTCGCAATAGTCTTTCACTCTTAAAATATCTTGTTGTTTTCGCTTATATTTACCATATTCAAATACACCTATATAAATAGAATTAGTAAGTATTTTATAAACTCTGTCGGCTCTCCATTTACCATTTTTTAGATATGCATTATTATCTTGCATAATAGCAGCAATACCTCTAGTAGAATGTCCTTCTTGGCAAAGTTTAAATATTTCTTTAACAACTTGGGCTTCAATAGGGTCTACTTCTAAATGTCCTGTATCTTTATTTCTAATATAGCCGAAAGGCGCTTTACTAGGGTGGATATGCTCTAGTGCCATTTCTTCCATTGCTCTTTTTGTTCTTGCTCCAATTTCTTTTCTTTCCCTTTGACCGAATACTAAATTCATACCAAATATCATTTCACCATTGGCAGTAGACACATCGTAAGGTTCAAGTATTAACTCAATTTTAACATCGTGTTCCTCACAATAATTAAGTAACCAAAAGCCATCATAATTGTTTCTAGTAAGTCTATCTACTTTAATAGCAATTAACTTATCAATCTTTTTCGATTTAATATCTGAAAGTAATCTTTGCATTTCTGGTCTCATTAAGTCTTTTCCAGAATGATCTGCGTCATTATAAACATCAACAATACTATAGTCGTTTTTCTCACAATATTCTTTAATCATACGAAGTTGTGAATCAATAGAATAACCATTATCTCTTTGGTCGTCTGTACTAACTCTTACATATACTGCACATCTCATAAAATAATCATCTCCTCATTTGTTTCCTCACTAAAACAGTAAAAGTAAACTCTAAACTTTAAACTTTTTTAAAATTTGAATAATTTCTGATAAAGAATATTTTTGATTATGCTCTTTAATATAAAATGGCTTGTTTGATATTTCGTTAATTTTATACTCTAGTATTGTAAGAGTAGTAGGATATGTAATGAGATATTCAGTAGGTTCTATAACTTGTAAATTGGTATGTAGAATATGTTTTATTGCACCTTTCTTAACTTTGTATGTGTAGTCTTTAATAACATCCAAGATTTCAGTATCTGGCTTTAATGTTTCTATAGTTTTAAACTTCAACATCAAAAAAGTCCTCCTTCCTAGAAAGAGAATTCTGTTCTTATATAAAATAAAAACTCACGAACTTTTACAGTCCGTAAGTTGTTTTCAAATGGAGCAGATGATGAGAATCGAACTCACGCACCGACCTTGGCAAGGTTTAACTCTAGTCATTTGCATTGGTTTAATAGTAATACATTTTTTTATTAATTTCAATTATTTTTTCTAGTAATTACAATAAAAAATACTCTAATATTTAAAAATAGTAAATTATATTAAATTCGTTTTTATTTTTCTAAAATTTCAAAAAATGCCATATAAATTTGTTAATTTGGTACACGATTGGTACACGCAAATGAAGTGTTTTATTTTGGGATAAAAAAGGATAACTACTTCTTGTTAATAGTTATCTCTATATTATGTACTTTACATATTAATTTTAATGTTTCTGCATAGTATCTACACTTACCAGCTTCATAATCTTGTATAGTTCTTTTTTTCTTATTAATTGTTTTTGCGAATTCTTCTTGAGTAAGTCCAGTCCATTCACGAATAATACGGATAACATCTTTAGGTTCATAATCATTGAAATTTAATTTCATATCTACACTCCTTTGTAAATATCGTAAATTATCGACTTTAAACTCGTTGACAATTATATCATTTAAGTGGTAAAATTAGTTGAAAAAGCACGTTATTAACATGCCATAAGGTTGCGCTTGTAGATATGGAGGTGATTGATTGTGAATACAGATTTTGATATTAATTTAGTTTTAGATGAACTAAGGAAAAGAAATAAGATTTTTCGTAATGAAGATGATTTAAAGCAAAAGTTACGTGATGTTATTCGAGATATGTATGAAAATACAAGAATAGAAACTGAATATCGTTCTCCTTTTGATGTTAGAAAGAGTATTGATATTGTAGTAATTAGAGATAATGAGTACTATCCTATTGAATTAAAGTATAAGAAACTTGCTTTTAAAGGAATAGTAGATAATATTGAATATAATTTATCTACTGATAATGCTCAAAATGAAAATTGTTATTCTGCTTTAAAAGATGTTGAAAGAATTGAAAAATTTAGAGATAACGAGCCACTATTTAAAAAAGGTTATACAATATTCTTAACAAACGATTTATCTTATTTGAATGTACCGAGAGAAAATGCAGAGTATAAAGAGTTTTCTATTCACGAAAACGTAGTAAAAACTGGTACTTTAAATTGGAATAGAGAAACACCTAAAAAAGGTTATGAAGAACCTATAACATTAAAAGGATCTTATACTATGAATTGGAAAGAATTTAGTAAAATAAATGATGAAAAAGCAGGTACTTTTATGTATCTAGTAAATGAAATAGATAAGTAACTGGTTTTTGGCTAGTTTTCTTATCTATTTTTCATTATAATTATTAATAATTTAAAGGAGTGAGATATAAATATGGGATATATAGGGAAAGATGGGAAAGTATATGATACTTGGGGGCAACGAAGTGAGGCAGACGCAAGGTATGACCAACATCAAGAGCAAAAAAGTTTATTAGAAGAACAAAATCGGTTAATAGCACAACAAAATCAAATTAACGAAAAAAATAGATTAAATGAAATGATAACTCAATATAAGCAAATGGAACACGAAGAAGAAATGCGAATTTTAAAGTTATGTGATGATGTTGGAATTACAAAGGAAGCTATTGATAGTTTTAGAGATTACTTATTTACACCACCTAAAGAGTTACAGAAACTTAAAGAAGATATTGATTTAAAATATTATAATCTTGATGAACAAATACAAGATGCAAAAATTTATTTATCTAAAGATGATGAATTGATTATTAATCGTTATTATGAAGTGTTTCCACGAATAAACAAGTTAAAAAAAATACTATCTTCTGAACGAGAAGAAGAAATAAGAGAACAATTTTTAGATTGGATTGATAACCCCGAAGAATATACTAAAGAACTTACCAAAGTTGATGCTTATGATACTTCAATAAACCTAAAAAAAGCAGAAAAAACAAAAATGGTAAATATAATTATTGTTATAGTTAGTATAGTATTATTAATTCTTATTTTAACAAATTATAGCGATGCTCTTTTTGGTATACAACTTATATTAGGTATGTCATTACCACTTGTGATAATTTATTTTATGTATAAAATGTTTAAAGATGATGAAATCCCGAAATTACAAAAGAAACTTGAAGATAAATTTACAGATATGAAATATGTAGAAACTTTAAAACTAAATAAAATCAAACCAAAAGAAGTTTTAAAAAATCATATAGAAGAAATGGAAAAAGAATTAAATTGTTTTTTAAATAAGGAAAATGAATTTTATAACGATATATATACTAAGTGGAACGATTTTATAGAATTTAGAAAAAATCACTACAATAGTAAAGTGGAGAAGCTATTAATAGATGTTGGAATAAAAGAAACTGTATTAAATATAGGTTTAGAATATCCAAAAATAAATGTTAATAATAAGATAAAAGATGGCAGTGTTGAAGATTATATTGCATATTTTGATGAAGTTCAAAATTAAATATAAATTACTAGTTATAGGCTAGTTTTCTTTCCTGTTCTTCATTATAATAATATTTAAAGGAGGAAACTATGAAATGAATAAAAAAACGGATATTTCTAGTAGTAAATTTACTGAAATTATTTCAACTCTTGCTGATAAAAAATGTAAATATACTATTACTAAAATTAAAGATTTACCAAGAAAATTTGATTATGAAACTGATAACACTTTAATTGAAGCTTATATATTTGGTATTGATATGTTAGTTCATGAAAGAGGTATAGTTTATTTAACTTTAAAACTAAGTGATATGACTGATAGCATTATTGCTAGATTAGTAATTCCAAATAATTCTTTAGAGGAAACTTTAGAAAAAATAAAAATAGGTTCTTCGTGGAGGTTTTATGGAGAGTGTTTTAATAAAAAATATGATGGTATGGGTATTATAAAAATGGAACAAATACCTAGAATTAATGAAAGTTTAATCGATAAAGAACAAGAAAAATATTTTTTCTTTGAAACACTTGATATAGAAAGTGTTAAGGAAAGAAAACAAGAAATTTTAAGTAAGGGGTGTTTGTAATCGTGGCAACAATAAATAAGATAGATGAAATCAAAATTAATGATAAATTCTCAAAATCATATGATTTAGGTTATAAAAATTTAGATGCTCTAATAGGTGGTCTAAAAGATGGAAATATAATAACAGTAGGCTCTAGACCAGGAATGGGAAAAACTACATTTTTAAATAATATAGTAATTAATTTGTTAAAAAAATATAATTTACCTATTTTATATTTAAGTTTAGAAACAAGTAAAGAGATAGCAGCATTAAAATTTGCTGGAATATGTACAGAACAAGATTTAGTAAAAATTTGGAATAATAAAGATTATTCAGAAATAAGTATGAATGAATTTATTTCTAAAAAATATAATCTTTATATTTCAGATGATTGTTTTAATATTTTAGAATTAGAACAATTATTAGAAGAAAATAGGGATATTAAATTTATAGTTATTGATTACATACAACTTATGAAAAACGAAAAACCTTTTACTTCTGTAACTGATTTATCTAATGATATTTTAGATAGATTACGTTATCTTACTACAAAATATAAAACAATTATCTTTATATCATCGCAGTTATCAAGAAATGTTGAATATAGAGAAAATAAAAGACCATTACTTGTAGATTTAAAAAATACTGGTAATTTAGAATGTAATTCAGATGTTGTTATTTTATTATATCGTGATTATGATAATAAGAATATAACTGAGATTAGTGTATCTAAAAATCGGTTTTGTAGTGTTGGTATAACATATTTAGAATATGATAAAGAAAAATCTACATTTATTGAATACTAATTAAAATATAAAGAATTGCATATCACGGGCGTTTCGCAGTGAATATTAAATTGTTACATTTTGTACATATCTTCGATATGTAACCACTTCGGGTGGTTATTAATGTTTAGAATTCAAGAGGCGGTATTCAAATGAGAAATTATAAAAATTTTATTTGTTATATTTTAGATATAAAAGAAAATACTTTAGATAATGTACTTACTAAATCTAAGTATCATACGTTTAAAGTACCTAAAAGAAGTGGTGGTTATAGAAAAATCTCTGCTCCAGATGATAGATTAAAATGGGTACAAGAAAAATTAAATAATTACATTACAAAAAAATATGAATTTTTAGAGTGTCAGTATGGTTTTGTTAAAGGTAAAAGTATAGTTGATAATGCTAAAGTGCATAACAAAGCTAAGTACATTTTAAATATTGATTTAAAAGATTTCTTTCCATCTATACACTTTGGAAGAGTTAGAGGAATATTTATGAGTGAACCGTTTAATTTACCAAATTATGTTGCAACAACACTTTCAAAAATTGCTTGTTATCATAATGAATTACCACAAGGATCTCCTTGTTCTCCTACAATATCGAATATTGTTTGTTATTCATTAGATAAACAGTTATTAAATTTAAGTGAAAAATATGATTTTAATTATACTAGATATGCTGACGATATCACTTTGTCTAGTAATAGACCATTTCCAAAAGAAATAGTTACGAGAACGCAAGATAATTATGTGATTATAGGAAATAGATTAAGAAGTATTATTGAAAAACAAGGCTTTACTATTAATGAAAAGAAAACTAATTATAGTTGGAATAATGAAAGAAAAGAAGTAACTGGTTTAATTGTAAATGAAAAAGTTAATATTAAAAAAGTTTATTTAAAACAGCTTAGAGCATTACTTAATAGATGTGAAAAAGATGGTCTTTATAGCATAGCATTATACTACTTTAAAAAAGAAAAAGATTATAATTGTAGTAGTAATAAAAGAGATAATCTAATTTTAGAAATAAGGAAAGTTATTGAGGGTAGATTAAATTTTATTGCTATGGTACGTGGTAATGAAGATTTAGTTTATCAAAAATATTTAAAACAATATTTAGATATACTCCATCAAGAAAATATCTACTCTGTAAATATAAAAAAGAAAATATTTGACGATGGTTTTTATGATGATGTTTATGATGAAGAGTATTATTAGGAAGTGATTTAAAAATGTGAGATTATTCCCAAAAAATAATATATTAAAAGAAAAAATTTAATTATAATTGATTTACAATGAGTAAAATTAAGGAGTGTAATATGAATAAATTAAAAAAGAAGTTAAAGAAATAATAGAAAATGTTGATATAATTGATGATGAGGGGCAAATACATATGAAACGGGATAATGGTAGAACTTTAGCATTATTGGTTGGTATCGATGAATTTCATATATTAAGTGATTAAAAGGAAGGAAATTAAAATGAAGCTAAAAGAAATATTAGATGATAAATTATTCGAATTATATAATAACAATATACCACAAGAGATAAAAACAAGAATAGAAGAAGAATTAGATATAATTATAGATGAAAAAATAGAATATCAGTATTTAATTGCATATGAAATAGCAAAAAAAGTGAAATCTGATAATAGGATTATGATAGATAGAATATGTGGTTCATCTTATATTGCATACTTACTGGGAATTACTTTTGTAAATCCAATTGAATATTGTATAGTTTATGAAAAAGGATTTAAACCAATAACATTTGATTTAGAATTTGCAGAAGATTATTTTAAAACTATTTTTGAATATACAAAAGAAGTATGTAAGAAATATAGTATAACTATTAATAATGAAGAAGATTTAAAGGGTCATAATTTATATTTAAATACATACGAATTATGTTCTGTATTAGAAAATTTAGAAACAAGAACAGGTAAGCATAGACAAGATATAGATTTAAAAGATGAAGAACTTTACAAGTATCTAATCGATGAAAATACAACTATATTTGATGAAAGTGAAATGAAAATAGCTACAAGTTTATTTAATCAAGAGTTTATAATCAATAATGTTAATTGTGTTGCTAGTGTTATTTCTTTAGAAAGAAGCACAATTACTGATAAATTAGATATAGTAAATTCTATGATATATTATCCAGTATATAGAGAAGCAATTTATAGTTTTTTAATAATGGCAGGATTAGAGAAAAAATTAGCTTATGAAATAATGAACTTTATTGCTAAAGGAAAACATAGAATTAAGAATTATAAAGAAACTTGGGAAAAATACATCTTTATTATGAAAGAGCATGGAATAGAAGATGAGTACATAAATTGTTGTTCTAAAATACAATATTTGTTTTCTAAAGCCTACTCGATTAACAGAGCAATAATATATGTATGGTTAACTTATTACAAAATGAATTATTTAAAAGTATATGAAGATGTGATTTAAAATGAATTTAAAAACAGGTTATGAAAATTTAGATAATACTATCGGTAGTTTAGAAAAAGGAAAGTTATAAGCTATTGCAAGTCGTCCAGGTGTTGGAAAAAGTACATTTGCTATAAATATAATAAATAATATTGCTAAACAAACAAATGATAAGATATTATATTTTAATTTAGAAACAAGCAAAGAACGTTTAAAAGAGAGAATAGCAACGGATAAAGTTGAAATTATAGATACACCAACGATAACTATTGAAGAAATTAAAAGTAAATGTGAAGAAGTCGCAAAAAATGGTTTATCGTTGGTAGTAATAGATTATATTCAACTTATACACCCAACTACTTTTAACGTTCTTGTATTGGATGATTTAAAACATTCAACAGAAATTTTAAAAGAAGTAGCAACAAATTTAAATGTTCCTATAATAATATTATCCCAATTAACTAAACAACAAGCGAAAACATTAGAAGATGATAGTATTACTAGTTTTGATTATCAAGATAATTCTCCATTATTACAACATACAGATAAAATTATATTCTTATATAGAGAAAGTTATTATAACCCTAAAGAAAAATTAACTACTACTGAAGATAACAACTATTTTAAAGATGTAATAGTATTAGATAAAAATATTGTAATTGCCGTTATTCCGTAATATAAGGAAGTGATTAAGTATGGAATTTACACCTATGATTATATTAGCTCAAAAAGGAAGTAAGATTTATCCTAATACTAACCTACCTATTACATTGTGGATAAAATATGATGGTAAAAAGAAAATAATTTATATGCAGAACAACTATAATAAATATACTACAGGAAATGATTTAATTCCTATTAGTGTTGATAAAGAAAATCCACAATTACTAGAAGAAGTAGAATTAAATGTTAAAGAAAAAGATTTAAAAAAAGTATTAAACTTCATTAGAGAAAAATATCAAATTTTAATTGATACTATTAATGGTATAGATATTGATTACTCTATTATGGAACACACACATATAAATAAATTTAAACCAACTGTAATTGATGGTTTCTTTGTAAATGGAATTAGTACTAGAGATTATCAAAGTCTTCCAGTAGATTTGTATTTATATTGTGATGTTAATGAGTATGATGATGAAAGAGATTTATATACTTTACTTATGCAAAATACTCATAGAAGTAATAGAAGATTTGAAGATTATGTTACTGTAAGTATTGATAAAGAAAATCCACAATTAGTATATGATGTTAAACTTGGGATACCTAAAGAAGAATTTAAGAGAGTTCAAGATTTTATTAAAAGACATTATGATTTTTTAAAAGAATATACAGAAAGAGATGATATGGATATTGGAGATATTCATAGGTATTTAAGTAGTTGTGAAACAGAACCTTGGTTAATTGATAGTATTAATGGTTACAGTATTTATCTTTATGTAGGAGATTATGAAAGTTATCCACATTTCCATTTTGTTGATGTAGAAACAAAAGGTAAGAAATTTAATGCTTGTATTAAAATTGATAAAGCAGAATATCTTAATCATTCTCTTAATAAAAATAGTAAATTGAATAAACAGCAAACAGAAGATTTACAAAAGCTATTAGAAAGACCTTTTAGAAGTAAAAAATTTGATGGTACTAATTATGAGTTTATAAAGGATATGTGGAATATGAATTATGATACTAAAGTTGATGAAAATTTAACAGTACCAAATTATACGTGTTTAAAATAATAATGTATGGGGAAGTGATTATAAGTGGGTAAAAAAGAAGCATTTACTTATGATTTTGTTTTAAAAGATTTAAATAAAGATTATCATAGCAGTTATGGTAGAATTGGTTTTACTGATGATGGGTACGAAGTATTTATTGTTACAGATGATTATATGTTAAGTGATATACCTCACTTTCATTATAGAAAAAAAGAAAAAGGAAAAAAGATGAGTTTTCATACTTGCATAAGGTTAGATAAAGCAGAATATTATCATCATACTGGGAATGAAGATGTTTTAAGTGATACCCAAAAAGAAAACTTAATGAAGTTTTTACAAAAGCTAGGTAGAAATATAAGATATCAGAATAATTGGGAATATATGCTATTTAGTTGGAATCATGAAAATAATTATAAAATGGTTGTAGATGAAGATTTAGAAATGCCTAACTATACTAAATTAACTTCCAAAAGTGAGAGTGGTAATTAATGAAAGGTTTATATAGAAGAATAAGAGATAAAAAAATAGATAAAGGTACTTTATGGCTTTTAACATCACGTTCTGATATAATAGCAGCATATATAATATTTGCTATTACGAAATATAATACACCTTTTGATTATGATTATTGGGAAAGAAGAATACACGATTTTATTCCACATTTAATTAAGTTACGTACTACTGGAGCTTATCCATCAGTTAAAGTATTAAGAAAAGAAATGATAGAACATTGTGACTGGGATAAAGATTTACATTCAGTAGTATATAGGTGTTATAAAGATGCAGAAACAGAAAATTTAGATATTCTATATTATGATAAAGAAGTAATGTATAACTGTGTATTAATGTTCTTTGAGTGGATGATAGAGAAATTATCAAGTGGAGGGTATGTGGATAGAGATAGTTCTAACAATAAATTAAAAGAAGTAATTGAAAAATATAATAAAGAGGTTTCTTAATTATAATTAAAATTAGAAAGTGAGTGATTTATGTGGGTAAGAAACAAATAAAAAATGAAGAAATAAAAAAGAAAAAGGGAAAATGGAAGAAAATATTTTTAATCATATTATTAATTATTTTTGTGCCTGTAATATTATTCTTTGGTTATAGATTTATTAATAATAAATTAGAAGATATAAATACTAAGAAAATGAGTAATACTATTAATGAAATTTCTAAGGATAGAATAGATTATGTATTTATAGAAATCAATCCATCTTTTGTATTAACTATAAAAGGAAATAAAGTAAATGATATTGCTTGTTTAAATGATGACTGTGTAAGTATTTATAATGATATTGATGTTAAAGGAAAAAATATTGGCGATAGTATAGATAGTCTTTATAATCTAGCAAAAGAAAAAGGCTTTGATACTTCTAACGGTGTAAGAGTAAAAACTACTATTGAAATTGATATAAAGGATAAAGATTATATTACGATAGAATTTATTAATGAAACTACTAAAAATGAGTTATTAACTAATGTTAAAAATAACTCAGAAATAAAAAATAATAATAATGATGATTATTATACTAAGTTATGGGAAGAATTAAAGAAAGACAAAGATTACGATAAGGTATATACTTGTAAAATGGATAATAATGAGTTAAAGTGCTATATTACTTTACAAACTGGTATTAATACGGATAGTGATTATAATGTAGAGGATGATACGGGATTTAACTTTTTACAATCTATATTAACTGATAGTACAAATAAAATTTTTAATACTTTAAAAAAATTTAATTTTAATGTAAAAAATAATAAGGTTATTATAAATGGAATTGAATTTAAATATGTTCCATTATTTACATTAAACGGTACACCATATAAAAATGTGTTAACTGCTAATATAATTGAAAGTTTAGATAATGATATATGCGACCAAGGATATGCTGAATATAAAGATGGAAAATGTCAAGTAGATGGTGGAATGTACTTAATTCCTCTTAATGAAGTTAATCTTATATATCCTAATTCTATAACAGATAATATGATTATTAGTAAATTGGGTATCGCTGAAAGTATTATAAAAAATTATGAAACGAGTAACGTGTTTAAAAAAAGCGAAAGGGAATGGAATGAACGAGTTGAAAGGTGTTTACCTAAAGTAAAAGCAGCAGGCTATAATTATAAAAATAATATGTTTCCTTGTTGTGATGGTACAAATGAAGAACAAGGTTGTTATTCTTGTTCGGGTAAAGAGAGTAGTGCTAATTATTGCCATATAGAGCATAACCCAAGCGATGTTTATACTATTATAGATGGCAAAGAAGTGCTTTTTCCCAAAGGAGATTACGAATCATGTACTAATTTAATTAATATTTTTGATGAATTGAAATGCAACTAATTAAAAATTTTATGTTTTTGTATGTTAATGAACACAATAATAAAGTGTTCTTTTTTCTTTTTATGGCGGGACTTTGTTATAAATGAATACTAAAATATTTATATACTTAGAAAGGAGCAAATAGTATGGGAGTAAGCAAAGTAATGAGATTAAAAAGGGAGTTGCTTGATGATGAAGATTATATTAGATTTGAAGAAACTTATAATAAAAATGAAACAATAGATACAGAGCTGCTTATTAAATTATTGAATAAACATTTAGATTTATATCATGTATTTTTAAAATTAAATATTTTATTATATGGTTTTGACACAAAAGAATTAAGCGAGGATTTACAAGATTTTCTTCATTTTAAGGGTAAGAAGTATTATATTGATGATTTAGATAGCATTTTAAAGTTTTATTATCATCACTATCCTATGTTTATAAAATCTATTGAGGAAATAATTAATAGTAAGTTAAGACCTCTAAGCGAAATAACTCTTTTAAAAAAAATTATTAATAATCCAAAAGAATTGAAAGCAATATATGTTTGTGGGAAGCTAGAAGATGAGTAGTGTTAAATTATTAAATAAAGAAAAATTAGATATGATGTTTAAAGATTATCCTTTATATTCACAAGAGCATATAGAAGATAAAAAAGTAATACTTGAAATATTTATCCCACATCAAAATATGTATTGGTTAATATTAGAGGGTAATCGTGAAAATGATGATTTTATTTTCTTCGGTTATTGTCATATAACTGATAGTGAATTCGGATATGTAAGCTTTAATGGGCTTTATAATTTAGATTATAGTTTGGAGTTTAATTATTATAAAGAACCTATTTCTTTAAATGAATTGAAAGCTAAATATGAGGAGGAATAAAATATGTTAAACCAAGTTGTAATGGTTGGTAGATTATTAGAAAAACCAGAAATTAAAGAATTGGAAAATGGAAAGAAAGTTGGTACTATTACTTTAATAGTACCAAGATGTTACAAAAATGAAGATGGAGAATATGAAAAAGATTTTATTGATTGTATGTTATGGAGTGGTATTGCTGAAAACACAGCTGAGTATTGTAATAAAGGAGATGTTGTTGGTGTTAAAGGTAGAATTGAAACTACTATAATTGATAAAGTTAAGCATAGTAATGTAATTGCAGAAAAAGTAACATTCTTATCTAACAAAGTAAAAGATGAATAAAATTTGTATCGATAGAAATATCTATTTTATAATTAGAATTGGTGATATGTATTATGAGAAGTAAGACGTTTTTTTATAATCAAGAGAAAGAAAAAAAGATAACTTCTTCTTTTGTTAATCATATAAGGAGCATAAGCATTAATAAAACGGTATTATACTTGAGTTGTGTTAATTCTAAAGAATATCTATTAAACAAGTATAAAGTGTTAAATAGAGAGAATATAACTGTAATAAACGATACTTCTCTATTACTTGAGGATATAGAAAAATACATACTCCAGTATAAACCAAAGTATGTATTTGTTGATTATTTTATAATGGTTGATGGTTACAATTTTCGTATTCAAGGTAAAAAACTTTATTATATAAGAAATATGCTTGAAGATTTAGAAAGTAAATATAATGTAGTTGTATTAGTAGCACTTAATAAAATATGATATTTTATCTATTGCAGTATAAGTGCAATAGAACCAGTAGAAAACATCTCATTTCTAATTAAGGTATTAACTTTTAAATATGGTTCTAAATACGCTTTTAAATTAAAGTCATTTATTGTTTTTTGTTTAGCTTTATTTCCGTTAGTGGTATCCGTATAATAAGATAAATAGAACTTGACTTGGTAACTTTTATCATTATGGTATTTGCTTAACATTTCGTTTTCATCATTAAGGAATGAAGTTGATAATCCTTTTTTCTTTTGCATTTCATATATTCTTTTACTTAATTTTGGAAATAAGCCTTTCCCTTTTTTTAAGTTTTCACATTTAATAAAATTTTTACAAGTTTTATTATCTTTAAAAATTCTATCACAATATATTGCATCACTTTTCTGTGCAAAGAAAAATTTATTACAGTTTTTACATTTGACAATTTTAAAATTGTAATAAGATGAAAAAACTGCGTTTAAAAAATATAATAATATATCTTTTTCGGTTCTTTTATCATCATCTTTTGCTCTTATTGTAGTTTTTCTATCATAAATGATGTAGCCTAAATCTTCAATTATATTATCCTTAATATTATAATCTTCATTAGTCCATATTTTTTTTAGTTCCTCACTGCTAACGTATTTTATTACTGGTTTATAAGGCATACCAGTTTTTTTTATTAATTTTTTTACTTCTCTCAAATGAAGCTCTTCATTAATCTGTGTATGTATTTTGAAACGATGTTTAATATTATTCCATGTTTTTCTATCAAAATAATTTTTATACGAAAAGTTAAAAATTTCTTTTTCAAAAAAATCTAATGTTTCTTTAGATAAGCTATCGAATATGTCATATCTAAAATCGAGATCATATACAGTGTCTTCTTTCTCCTCAATAAGATAATGGAGATTACGAAAAATATTTTTATTATCTCTTTTTATTATAAGTAAAGGAATACATCTTCCATCTTTTAAGAAAAGTTCTACAAGTATAATATGAATCATTTTTTATCTATCCTCCTCTAATTTTGATACAAAATCTTGCAGGGATGTGTTTAAATCTTGCAGGGAATAGTATAGCATACAAAAAAGCAATATACTAGCGATACAAAAGCAAAAATTATAATTTTAATTTAGTTCGAGCATTATATTGTTTGCTTTTGATAATAGTAGAGGAGGTGATAAAATGACTAATGTTATTCCGGGAAGACTACCTAGAGAAGAAACATTTTTAAATGAAAATGAACTTGATACAGATAATATTAGTTTATTCAATGGCAATGAAAACAGCGAAGAAAATTTTGGGAATGAATTTTCTAAGTTTATGCAAGACTATACTGATGTATTGAAGTATGATGTTGAATATTCTGGGATAGTTAAAAGATTTGCTAAAGGCTATACTAGTAAAACCAAAAAACCAATTTTTATTATTTTGGTTAGTATTACAAAAGGAGTAATAACACCAAAGGAAGTAAAAGTTGAATTTGTTCTAGATAAAAGCAATCAAGAATATCTAGATTATAATTTTGGTAAATTGAAAAGAGCTCTTAAAACTTTAGATTACGATTTATACGAATTGTATAATTTGGATAATCTAATAGAAATATTAAACAATCTATATATAGGAAAAGAAATTTGTATAAAACCATACGAATATCAAGGTTTTCCAAAATATAATGTTGTTGATTAGGAGTTATCTGAAATAGAAGTTTAAAGTTAAGACTGTGTGTTTGGATAGCCATAGTCTTAACTATATTCTATTTAAAAAAACTTAACGGCTCGATTATTATAATAAGAACAATTATAATAATATTATATAAAAATCTTTATGCTAACATAGAAAGGCAGGTAAAAATGAAAAAAATCTCTTTATTAATTGATAAGATAGAGTTTAAAAAGAAACCTATCGATTATGAAATAGCACAAATAAAACAAAGATTTAATAACGTCGAGTGTATAAAAGAATTAACAATAGAGGAATTGTTTGACTATATAAAAACAGGGCACACTTTTATACCCGCGGTATTAAAAGGAGGCACTAAAAATGAAAATTGGATACAACAGCAGTTAGTAGCTATTGATGTAGATAATAAGGAAAAAATAATTCCACCAAAGGAAGCGGTACTATTATTTAAACAACATAAAATTAATGTTTTAGGATATTATCACACATTTAATAGTACAGAGGAACTACCAAGATATAGATTATTATTTTTATTAGATGAAGTGATAACTGAACCCAATAAAATGAAATTCATAGTTGAAACATTAAACGCATTTATACATGGAGATACAGCTTGCAAAGATTTATCTAGAATGTTTTATAGTACAAATGGAGAACAACAAGACGTTGTAATTTTAGATACAGAAGCTACTATTACTTTGAATGATGTTATAAATCTAAAGAATAGTACATCTGTACCGAAAAAATATGATGATAAAGAATTGAGTTCTTTGATAGAAGATTTTGATTTACTGGAGTACATGAAACAAGATAATGAAATATTAGTAATATCAGGAGATAGAGTAGATTTCAAAACTTGTAGTATTTGTGGACATCAAAACTGTTTAAAGTATTATTTTAATACTAATACATTTTATTGTTTTGGTTCTAGTGGTTCTAAAGGTGGAAGTATTATTGATTATCTTATGGCAACTAAGAATATGAATAAAACAGAAGCTATCAACTATTTTAAATATGATTTAATGGGATTACCAAAAAATGATATTAAAAAGGCAAAAGTCGATACATCTTATTTATCCGTAGTTCAAAGTCAAATAGCTAAATTAGGATATGAAAAAGAGTTTGTAAACGAAGCTAATTTTGATTGGGTTATGCAAAGTAAATCTGGGAAAGATTATATTAACTGCCCTAACCTGTATCATTTTATAGCTCATAATGTGCCTTATATTTTTGCTAATGAAGATGAAAAAAGTGGAATACTTAGGTTTGTTTTTAAAAATGGTTATTACCGTTTAACCTCTAACGATAGTATGAAAGGAACTATCAAACAGTTTATACCTTTATCTTTACAAAAGAGTAAAGACATAAACGAAGTTTTTAATTTATTATGTACTGATGATAAATTTGTGAGTATACAGGAGTTAAATAATGATGAAAATATTATTATTTTTAATAATGGTGTTTTACATTTAGATACAGGGATTTTAGAAAAACATTCACCGAAGTATAAAACTACTATAAAAATACCATGTAATTATAATCCTGATATTACAGCACCTTCAACAGGATATTTTGATAACTATATTAAATCATTAACTAATAATGATGAAAAGGTAGAAAGATTACTATTGCAATTTTCAGGAGTTGCTCTAAGCAATGTTAAAGGTTACAGAATGAAAAAAGCGTTAATTCTTGTTGGTAAAGGAAATTCTGGTAAATCTGTTTTTAAAAATTTTCTAACAAAACTTATTGGTTCAAAAAATTGTTCTAATATTGATTTAGAAAGAATGGAAGATAGATTTGGTAGAATGAATATTTTTAATAAAAGATTGGTAGGTTCTAACGATATGAGTTTTGCCAAAATTAAACAACTAGAAGTTTTTAAACAAGCTGTTGCTGGAGACCCAATTTATGCTGAATATAAAGGTGAGAACGGAATAAATTTTATCTTTAATGGTGTTATGTGGTTTTGTTGTAACGAACTTCCTTTATTCGGTGGAGATAAAGGCTCACACGTTTATGATAGATTTGTCATAATAAAATGTGATAACGTTATTCCAGAAGAACAGAGAGATAAAGAATTGGTGGAACATCTACTAGAAGAAAAAGAATATATTGTTTCTCTTATGGTTAAATCATTACTACAAGTTATAGCAAATAATTATAGATATGATATACCAGAAAGTTCTAAAAAGTTACTTGAAGATTATAAAACAAAAAATAGTAGTTTTAGAACATTTTTAGAGGAGTGTTGTGTTCGCCGTAGTGGAAGTACGATTAAGGATAATTGTACTAAAGGTAAGATATATAAAATTTATAAAGAGTGGTATCTTAGTAGTTACAATAATCATTACATGGATTCTAAAAGCGAAGTAAAGAAAATACTAGAAGAAATGGGATTATCTGCTACTATAAATGCTCAAAAAGGAAATGAGTTTTATACTTATATTACTTTAAAAGAAGATGTTCAGAGGGAATATTATAGTATTTTAGGGGGAATTATTAACGGAGAAGTAGAAGAAATTCCTGTTACTCCTATTATAGAACATCTTGAAGGAATAGATGATGATACTTTAAATTTCTAATATTTGTTTTTGATAAAGAAAAATTCTTCTTTTAAAAGAAAAATAAAAGAAGAATGAAACTTACAAAAAACATATATAAAATAATGGTTTGGGTTCGTATAAAGAAGAAAATGAAAAAATTTTTTACTTAAACAAAAATTATGTAAATATAAAATATTAAAATTTATAATTACATATTTAGTAATAAGCTACAATTATTTTTCCTTTTCTTCCCTACCTATACTTGATTTTAAAAAAGTATACATAAAACAAACATTCATAATAAGTGATTTTTGATTTTAAAAAAGTCATATTTATTAGTTTTTAAAATTTTAAAAATTATTCGGACATTTTTAAAACTTTCGGGCTCGATCATTTCTAGAAACAAATATATAATTTATTTAAGAGGTGATTTTACTTGAACAATAAAATATTTGCTTATTTGAGAATATCAGACCCTAGCCAGAATATAGCAAGACAGCTCGAAGCTATTAAAGATTTTAATATTCCAGAACGTGATATTTATATTGAGAAAGCATCAGGAAAAAATTTTAACGATAGACCTCAATATCAAGTTTTAAAGAATGCATTACGGGAAAATGATTTGTTGATAATTCAAAGTTTAGACAGATTAGGCCGCAATTATTCACAAATTCTTGAAGAATGGCGAGATATAACCAAAAATATTAAGGCAAACATTAAAGTCCTTGATATGCCTGTTTTGGATACTAGCAATGAAAACGATTTATTAAAAAGTGTAATAAACGATATCATATTAGCTTTACTTTCTTATGTTGCAGATGTTGAAAGGAAAAAACTATTATCTAGGCAAAGGGCTGGAATAGATATTGTAATGAAAACTAAGAAAACAAAAACAGGTAGACCGTATGGACGTCCTGTTATAAAAAAACCAGATGAATTTGAAACGATAGTAGAAAAAGTTAAGAAAAATGAAATAACAGCACGTGAAGCGAGAGCAATTTTAGGATTAAAAACCAACACTTATTACAATATGGTAAAAAAATACATGAAATAAAAAGACAGGGGGAGAAATTGAATGATAGTATGGAGCGATAAAATAAGAAAGTCTAATGATATATTTAAATCAGTAGCAGCTGAATTATTGAAACTAAATATTGATTTAGATGGTGTTATTGAAATCTTTAATAATGGTGCTGAGCAAGGAACGTTATTAAAAATATTTGATACTTATGATACTAATATAGATATATGTATATGGGTTTACTTACCACAAGAAAGAGATTGTGATAATCAAATGGAAGTTTTAATAGGACATCATAGTGACTGTACTGATAATAATATGTGGAAAGATAACCTAAAACCTAAAATATTTACACAGGATAGAGCAAGAGAATTACATAAAGAAGTAAGAGATTATATTTTAGAAATACTTACTTCAAGATTAGATAAAAAAATAAGTAGAAAGGAGAATTTTAATGGGTAAAGAAATAAATTGTTTAAGCGACCTATTCATTGAAATTGGTGGATTAATAAAAAATTATGAGGAACATCTAAGTATTGATGCTGCTAAAGAGGATAAAGAACAGCTATATGGGATAAATGAGATTACTAAAATCTACCCAAAACTATCTAAATATATTCTTACTAAAGCTATTAATGAAAAAATTCTTCCAGTTACATGGATAGGAAATGAAAGACACTTTTATATAAGTGATATTGAGAATTTTCTGCAAACAAGTACTAAAAGAAGTAATATTGATAATGTAACTTCATGGAGAACAAGTGAACAAGTCTAATTTAACAAAAGAAGGATTAAAAGGATTTTCCATTTCATTTAATAAAGCTAAAACTTTAGGTATTACTGATGAGGATTTAAAGTATATTTATGAGATAGGTACAGATAAATTCCGAATATCCATGAGATATACCGATTTAAAAGGTAATAAACAAAGATTTACTAAAGTAGTTCAAGGACTATTAAATGCAATTAATAAAAAATGGGAATTCCTAAATTCTCTTAAACAAGGTAAAGAGAAAAGTGAAAATTCTCAAAATGGTTTAGAAGAAGTAGTTGAAAAAGATAATGAGTTCCAAGATTTAACACTAAGAGAGGGCTTTGAAAACTTTTTTGTATACAGAAAATCTTTAATTGGTAAAAAAACAGGAAAAAGAATAGGAAGAACAACTTATGAAAAAGATGTTATTATCTATCAAGGACGTTTTATTAGAGATTGTGTTTTGCTTAATAAAAAAATTACGGATATTACCGTAGAAGATGCACAAAATTATGTTGATGAATTATTTTCTGCTAAGCCAGTTAAAGAAAATGAAAATGAAACATTATCTGAAAACACAATAAATAATCCTTATGAATTAATGCATAAAGCATTTGTGTATTTTAAAGATAAATTGAAAATAATAAAAGATAATCCTTTTGATGAAGTAGAACAAAAACCAAAATATAAAGCAAAAGATAGAAATTATTTAGCAAACACCGATATTCACTATGTTTTAGATGAAATTGATAAAAAAAATATAAGACTTAGATTACTTATCAACCTATTCTTGGAAACTGGTTTAAGAATTGAAGAAATACTAGCAATTAAATATTCTGATATTAATAGAAGAAGAATGACTATTAAAATTGTTAGAGCATTGGTTAAATCACGGCTTACAGGAGAATTAATAATTAAAGACCTTAAAACAGAAGCTAGTGAGAGAGAAATTACTATTAGTGAGTATACGTTAAATTTAATAGATAATTATAGATACTTTAAAGAACAATGTGGTATGATAGTTACTAATGATGATTTTATATTTACATCATGGTTAGATAATGAATTAATAACACCATCACGATATACTGCCGAATGGAGAGTATTCATTAGATTATTAGGTTATAAAGATTTACCTCTTAGAGTATTGAGGCATAGTGCAGCAACGTTTATGCTACAAGGTGAAACCAATATTGAAGCAGTTAAAAAACGTTTTGGTTGGTCTAAAGTAAGTACAGTACTAGGTATTTATAACCAAAGTAATCTTGAAGAAGATAAAAAACTCTTAAATAAGTTTGAGGAAGAATTTAGAAATGCCTTAGGTTTAACTTATTCAGAATTATACCGTATAAGTGTGAATAGACTTAATAATAAAAGAAAAGTAAATTCATTAATACAAAAATTGCTATCAAAACCGATAGAAGAAATTGATTATATAAATGATTTAAAACAGTGTCAGAATTATTTATTTGATTTATTCCCAGTATTTAGAAAAATAGCAATTATTGATAATCAATTAGATGATGAAGAAATTGAAGCTATATTTGAAGGATTTAAACAGATATATAAAAAGATAAAGATTGAACCATTAAATAAAGTAACTTAACTCGAGATAATTATTATATTTCGGGTTTTTAATTGTAAAAGAAAAAATCTCTATCACTAGAGATTTAACTTTCAATTGGAGCAAGTAAGCAGATTCGAACTGCCGTTCTCTCGTTGGCAACGAGATGTACTAACCACTGTACTATACCTGCATTTTTTTATTAATTTTTTGCAGATTTTAATGTAGGAACAATTAAAGATAATTTAATGTGATTTAGATAAAGTTTATTATTTTGGTACACGAATTGGTACACGATATCACTTTTTTCATTATTTTTAATTGCTCGCACATCAGAAACCCTTTATATTTCAAGGTTTAACGGTTTTAATTTCAACCTTACGTTACTAACTTGGCAAGGTCGTATTCTACCATTAAATCACATCTGCATTGGAGGATCCGACCGGATTTGAACCAGCGATCAGGGAGTTGCAGTCCCATGCCTTACCACTTGGCTACGGATCCACTTGTTTACAAGCAAGTTCATTATAGCAAATAATATTTAACTTGACAATATATTTTATTCCTTAAATTTAAATTTGTGCAAAATAAAATTGTCAACAATTGTGAAGTTTTGAAAAAACAGTTCAATTCAGTTGTTTAAATAAAAAAAAGAAGTTATAATAATAGAAACTGCAAAGAAAGGGGCGTACCTTATGTTAAGAAAATGTTATAAAATTAATCCGATTAAATTTATAATTTTAGCTATTTTATCAATATTATTAACAGGATCTTCTATCTATTTGCTGTATTCCTTATCTTTATTGCAAGGAATAGAAAATAAAATTAGAATTGTTTTAGCTATAATGGTATTATTATTATGGGTAGGATTTAGTTTAGGATATTTAAAGTCGCTATGTCAAAAACATAGTAAATATTATATATATATACCTGTTACACTCCTATACACAATAATTTTATTATTTATGGGGCATTATATTACTAAAACCTATCAAGTTGTTGATCGTATGTCAACCAATAAAAACTATTATAATAGCAGTTTTGTTGTGCTTAAAGAAAATAAGGCAGAAAAGATTGAATCTTTTCAGGGGGATACAATTGGAATATTAGGAGATTCTACTAGCATAGAAGGAAATCAAATTCCAAAAGAAATAATTAGTAAAAAGAAACTTAAACAGGAAATTAAAGAATATGAAAATTATGTTACCTTGATTCAGGCATTATATGATAAAGAAGTAGATGGTGCTTTCTTACCAAGTGGATATGTAACATTATTTCAAAATACAGAAAGATATGAATTTGGAAATATTGCTAGTGATACCAAAGTGATATTCAAACAAGAAAAAGAAATTAAAAATATTACAACTAACAAAAATGCAGATTTAAAGAAACCTTTTACAGTATTATTAACAGGAGTGGATTCTGAATTAGAAGATATTTCAAATAGTGCATTTAATGGAGATTCATTAATGATGATTACATTTAATCCAACTACCTTAAATACAACAATATTAAGTATTCCTAGAGATAGTTTTGTTCCAATCGCATGTGTATCAGGAAATCCACGTAGTAAAATTACTCATGCAGCTTCTTACGGACAAAATTGCATGATTGACACCATTCAAAATTATACGGGAATCCATATTGACTATTATGTAAAGATGAATTTCAAAGGTGTTGTGAAATTAGTAGATATTTTGGGTGGAGTAGATGTAGATGTTCCATTTGCTTTTTGCGAACAAAATAGCAATCGGGAATGGGGTGAAAATACTGTCTATGTAGAAAAAGGCTTGCAAACTTTAAATGGTGAACAAGCACTTGCATTTACTCGTCATCGTGAAGATGTATGGTCAAAACATTTTTGTCCAAAAAGATATATTGGACAAGGAGTAGTAAATGATTTTGTTCGTGGTCAACACCAACAATTAGTTGTACGTGCAATTTTAAATAAACTTAAAACAGTAAGAAGTTTAGACACACTTTATCAAATTCTTGATACAATAAGCACTAGCATGGAAACCAATATGACAACCAGTCAAATTTTATCACTTTATAATATAGGAAAAGATATCATCGCCAAAAGTTCAAATGAAAATGTAGAGGACTTACTTGGAATTCATAAATTGTATTTGAGTGGAAGTGATGCAACAATGTATGACCCATTAGTAAATGCATCTGTCTATGAATATTTGGTATACGAAGATAGTTTAGCAGAAGTTGTAAATGCTATGGAACAAAATTTAGGCTTAAAAGAAGTAGAGGTACAAAAAGAATTTTCTTTTGATATTAATAAACCATATGAAGAAAGTGTTCCAGGAAAAAGTGGTAATTATAGTAAATTGCCTGCAGGAAATATACCGGATTTTACAGGAGATACCGAGGCACAGGCAAGAAGTTATGCAAAAAAATATGGAATTCGTCTTTCTTTTGAATATAAAACATCAGGCAAAGGAACAGTCGGAACAGTTATTTCACAAAATGTAAAAGCAGGAACAAGCATTAGTAAAGCAGGGACTGTTAAATTGACAATTTTGAAAAAGACAGAAACTTCCAATAATGAAAAAAAACCAACTCCAACAGAAAAAGAAGAGAATGAAGAAGAACAAAAAGAAATTGATGATATATTAGGTATCGAAACAGAAGAATCTATGGAATAGAAGGTGGTAATATGGCGTTGTTATTTCCATTAGGAACAGGTATTTTTATGTTATTGGGGCTTATAGTAGTTTTTCTTACTAAAAATAATAAGCAAATTGTTGCTTTTTCTATTAGTATGGCTTTCAGTGTTATGACAATGCTTGTATTGCTGGAGTTATTGCCTGAAGCATATGAAAAAATGTCTGATACAATTTCATTTCCACTAAATTTCATTTTAATTGTAGGATTTGTGGGCTTGGGAATTTTATTATTAAAATTATTAGATTTATTTATTCCTGATCATGATGTTGCGCATAAGGAAAATACTATACCAGAGAATTTGTTTCATATTGGAGTGGTATCTAGCATTGCTTTAATTCTCCACAATATTATAGAGGGAATGGCTATTTATAGTACAGTAACAACAGACGCTTCGTTAGGTTTTTTAGTTACAATTGGCGTTGGATTACACAATATTCCAATGGGTATGGTCATTACTTCTACTTTGTATCAAGAAAATACAAGTAAAATTAAAACAATCTTATATGTTTTTATTATTGCACTATCTACATTTTTAGGCGGAGTAATTATGTTTTTTTTGCATAATTTTATTACAAATCTCGTTTTAGGTGTACTACTTTCTATCACATTAGGAATGTTGATTTATATTGTGCTATTTGAATTATTAGAAGAAATGTTTCATACACATAATGCAAAAATAAATTTATATGGTGTTCTAACAGGAATTGTTATTTTTATAATTACACTTTTCTTTGAATGAACAATTTGACTTTAATAGTAGTTTATTATAAAATGATGGTAAGGTGAGACTATGAAAAAAGGATTTACATTAGTTGAATTATTAGGCGTAATCGCACTTTTAGGATTGCTCGTAATAATTTTATATCCAGTTGTATTAGAACAAATTGAAAAAAAGCAAAATGAGGTTGACTCTGCCAAATTGGATATTATTTATAGTAGTGTAGACACCTATATTGGAACACATCCAGAAAAATATCCCAATCGTGTTGGAAAACAATATTGTGTATTTTTAGATACACTTGTGTTAGAAGATTTGATTGCAATTGATATATCGGATGTAAAAAAAAGATATGTACAAGTAACAATAGGGGCAAATCATAACACAACCTATCGTTTATTAGAGGCATGTGATGAAAAAAAACAGATTGAACAAAGTGATATTGTTTCAGCTGGTAGTTATCATGTAATGACAATCGATGATGAGGGAAATTTATGGGGCTTGGGAAGCAATAAAT
>CAOJDP010000022.1 GCA_948433085.1 uncultured Caryophanales bacterium | reverse complement strand
ATTGGTGATTCTACTGCCATATCCCATGTTTTAAATTTTAACTAGCACAACGCGTCAAAATAGTAAGGAATATAATATATTTTTAGAATTTTATCAAGATATGAGAGATTTATTAGGACTAGAAATGATAGATAAATGGAAATTCGTTTCTAAAGAAGATAATTTTATGCAAGAAATAGAAGAGCATATGCAAGAATATTATCAATGTAGTTTTGGACCTTTCTATCAAACATGGTGTGCCATTTTATACCATTATATGAACCAATATCCTAAAAAATATAGAGAAAAACTTGAACGAGCTAAAGAATGTCGTAAGTATAATATAGAAACATTTAATTGATCATATAAATATGCAATAAAAGCTGAAACCTATTATCCCAAAAGAAGAAAAGAATTAGAAGAGACAATAAAATCTCATGAAATGATAGTATCATCTCCACAAAAATTAGAACAATCTATGAATGAATGCATAATAAAACAGAAGAAAGAATTAAGAGAATATATAGATGAAAACGGCGAAGATGATGTTTTCAAAGAGTGGGAAGAAGATATCAAAGCAATCAATTTGGAAACCTATATAGAAGAATTATCAAAGTGGAAAACAGTAATTGAAGAAGAGTATAAGAAACTCTTAACAGACCAACAAAAAGCATTTTTAATAGACCCTTCATTAGAATCTCTTTCTATTGAGAAATTAGAAACATTAAAAAATCAACAATATAACTATATTATACAAAGGAAAAAGCAATTAGATAGTCAAATATTAGAAAGTTCTTCCAATAAACGAATATAAAAAGTTTAGTACATATGAACTTGTTTTTCTTATATGAAAAAACTATTGCTTGTATACCATATAATTTAATAGTATAATAAGAAACGAAAAAAAAAGAGGTGTTGTAAAATGCAATATGATATTATCGTCGTAGGTGGAGGTCATGCAGGATGTGAGGCTTCACTAGCTTCTGCCCGTATGGGAAATAAAACATTGTTAATCACGGGAAATATAAAAAATATCGCAGATATGCCTTGTAATCCTTCCATTGGAGGAAGTGCCAAAGGAATTGTTGTAAGAGAGATAGATGCCTTAGGTGGAGAGATGGGAAAGAATGCCGATAAGTCTCTAATTCAAATAAAAATGTTGAATAACAAAAAAGGACCAGCCATTCAAGCATTACGCGCCCAAGCCGACAAAATTACTTATCCCCAAAATATGTGGAAAACATTGTGTAATACGGAAAATTTACAATTGAAAGAGGATATGGTAGAAGGATTAATTGTGGAAAAGGGGAAAATTATGGGGATAACTCTAGAAAATGGAGAACAAATCCACAGTAAAGCGGTTATTCTCACCACAGGAACCTACATGAAAGCAGATATTCTTGTGGGAAATACAAGACATCGAGAAGGACCACATGGAGAAAAGCCATGTAATCATTTAAGTGAAAACCTAGAAGAATTAGGTTTTCAAATCAAAAGACTCAAAACAGGAACTCCACAAAGAATAGATAAAAATTCCATAGACTTTAGTAAAACTAAAATTGAATATGGAGATTCAATCTATCATACCTTTAGTTTTGATAACCCACCAACTTATCAAATAGAAGACCAAGTACCATGTCATTTAATCTATACCAATGAACGTACCCATCAAATTATAAAAGATAACCTAAATAAATCAAGTATGTATGGAGGCTTAAATGATATCAAAGGAATTGGGCCAAGATATTGCCCATCGATAGAAGATAAAGTTGTCAGATTTCAAGATAAAGAAAAACATCAATTATTTTTAGAACCAGAAAGTCTCTATTATGATGATATTTATTTACAAGGTTTTTCTACGAGTATGCCCCATGATATCCAAGAACTTATGGTACATAGTCTAGAAGGATTAGAACATGCGAAAATTTTAAAATATGCCTATGCAATAGAATATGATGCGATATATCCAACGCAATTAAAACAAACATTAGAAACGAAATTAATTGAAAACTTATATACAGCAGGTCAAATCAATGGAACGAGTGGTTATGAAGAAGCCGCATGCCAAGGGTTGATGGCAGGAATTAACGCTTCTTTAAAAATACAAGGAAAAGATCCGCTTATTTTAAAAAGAGATGAAGCCTATATCGGTGTATTAATCGATGATTTAGTGACGAAAGGAATTAGAGATCCTTATCGTTTACTTACATCGCGTGCAGAATATCGTTTATTATTAAGACATGACAATGCCGATTTAAGATTAAGAGAGTATGGACATCAAGTAGGATTAATCAATGAGGAGCAATATCAAAAGTTACTGAATAAAAAAGAAAAAATAGAAAAATTGAAAGAATTTTTAAAAACAAATAAAATAACACCTATTGATTCTACAAATATCTATTTAGAAAGCATTGGAAGTACTAAAATTCAAGATGGAGTGACACTTTATCAATTATTGAAACGTCCTGAAATTAGGATGCAACATTTAGAACATTTTTATGAAATAGATTATGAAGAAGACATCAAAGAACAAGTATCTATCTTTATTAAGTACGAAGGTTATATTGTGAAAGCGCAAAAAGAGGCCGAAAAAATGAAAAAATTAGAAGATAAAAAGATTCCTGAAACTATTGATTATGATAAAATAGCAAATATTGCTTCTGAAGCACGACAAAAGTTAAAAGAAGTGCGTCCTACATCAATAGGGCAAGCATTAAGGATTAGTGGTGTAAACCCTGCTGATATCGCTATTTTGACTGTATATTTAAAAAAGGAGTATGCGAAATGTCAATAGAGGAATTTGAAAATGCAATAAGAGAATTAGGAATATATTATAAAGAGGAACAACTTAAGCAATTAGAAAGATACTATCAATTATTAATTGAATGGAATCAAAAGATAAATTTAACGACTATAATAGAAAAAGAACAAGTATATTTAAAACATTTCTACGACAGTTTAACTTTAACTAAAATAATTAATTTAGAAGAAAACGAAACATTTTGTGATATGGGAACAGGTGCTGGATTCCCAGGTATTGTAATAAAAATATTTTATCCAAAATTACATGTAACACTTGTCGATTCATTGGAGAAAAGAACAAAATTTTTAAAAACAATAATAGAAGAATTGGAATTAGAAAATATAGATGTATATCATGCAAGAGCAGAAGAGTTCGCATGCAATCATAGGGGAAAGTATGATATCGTAACAGCACGTGCTGTAGCGCATTTAAGTGTACTTTTAGAAATTGGAATACCTATGGTAAAAGTAGGAAAATATTTAATTGCAATGAAGGGAAATATAGAAGAAGAATTGTTGGAAAGTAAAAACGCTCAAGAAATATTAAACGCTAAGTTAGAAAAAAAATTACATTTTGATCTTTCTTTTTATGCAGGAAATAGAAGCTTATTATTATTTCAGAAAGTAAAAGAAACAAATATAAAGTATCCTAGAAGATATAGTGAGATTAAAAAAAATAGATTGTAGGAATATTATATAAATGTGAATTGTTTTGTAGGGGATAATAGGTAAAAAAAGAGAAGTGAATAACAATAAAAATTGGAAAAATTTTAATATTTAAATGGAAAACAAAGTAAAAGCTTATAAAGGATCATAGATACCTTTATAGTTTTTTTGTTTGTAAATAAAAAATAATCTAATTATTTCCCAAAAAAGATTGCCATATTTCCCAAAATATAGTATGATAAATAAAGAAGAATAAGAAAGGAGTATCGTAGTATGGAAACAGGAAAAGAAGTTCTGATTTTAAATTTGGATGATGTGTTACCCAATCGGTTTCAACCAAGAATAAAATTTAATGAACAGAGTATAATAGAATTAGCCGAATCTATTAGAGAACATGGAGTAATTCAACCAATAGTCGTAAGAAAAATAGCAGACAAATATGAAATAATAGCAGGAGAACGTAGATACAAGGCAAGTGTACTCGCAGGTAAAACGACAATTCCTGCCATTGTAACAGATTTAGATGATAAAAATAGTGCAGAAGTAGCGTTAATAGAAAATGTACAACGACAAGATTTGACACCAATTGAAGAAGCAATATCCTATAAAAAAATATTAGATATGGGATATTTAAATCAAGCGACACTTGCAGACAAATTAGGAAAAACACAATCTACGATTGCTAATAAATTAAGATTATTAAATTTAGATGATGAAGTACAAGAGGCGTTATTAGGGGAAAAAATCTCTGAAAGACATGCGCGTTCTTTATTAAAATTAGATAAGGAAAATCAAGTAAAGATGTTAAATCGTATCTTAACAGAACGAATGACAGTACGAAAGACGGATGAGGAAATTATGAAATTATTTGGAAGAAAAAAAGAAGAAAATACAAATGTAGTAAACGAAGTGAATATGACAAATCAAAATACACCTTTAAATTCTATGGGAGTAGAGATGAATGGAAATCAGATAATGTCCCAACCTCCAGTAATGCAACCAGTAGAGCCTATGCCTGTAGTAGATCCTACTCCAATACAAGGCCATGTAATGGACAAATCGATAGCAGAACAACCAATACCAATGCGTGAAACAGAGCCTGTGATTAATCCAGGATTTATGGATATTGATAAAATACAAGCACAAGCACAAGATATTTTTCCAAAACCAGTAGAGCCATCAGTAGAGGAACAACCAGTAGAGAAAGTAGAGCCTCTACCGCTTGTAAATGATACTATGCAACCAGTAGCAAACACATTAGTAGAAGAAGAGCCATCTGGTGAAAGTAAAAATGATATAAAACCCACTACTGGAAGATTTTTCAATATGTTTAATATGAATAGAGAGGAACAAGAGAATCCAAACTATGTAAGCAATATAGAGGAAAAAGAAGTAAATATGAATTTTGAACAAAAAACTTCAAATCCTGCACAAATATTTAATTTTAAACCACTTGGACAAGAACAACAATTTGAAAATGCACAACCAATGGAGCAAACATCATCAGTTACTCCAGTGCAAACACCACAATTTGAAACTGTACAACCAATGACGCAAACATCACCAGTTTCTCCAGTGCAAACACCACAGTTTGGAAATGCACAACCAATGGAGCAAACATCACCAGTTTCTCCAGTGCAAACACCACAGTTTGGAAATGCACAACCAATGGAGCAAACATCACCAATTTCTCCAGTGCAAACGACTCAATTCGAAAATCCACAACCATTTGTAGCGCAACCAAATTTTAATAATGCACAACCATCTAAACCTACATTTGAGGCAGAAGAAACATTTGAGACAGTAAATCCTTATACATTAACAGATGATAGTGAATTTACAGGGCCTGTAATTGCTCCAGCAGAAATAGTAGAATCAAATAGAATGTCTACAATGCCATCTACTCCTGTTGAATTGCAACCTTTAACAGAGGAAACAACAGAAAATAATGTAACTGTAGATATGAAAACAGTAATAAATACAGTACGTGATTGTGTAAGTATAATTGAAGGATATGGATATGTTGTTGATGAAGATGAAATTGATTTAGAAAACAGTTATCAAATTACGATTACTATTGACAAAAGATAAGCTACGGCTTGCTTTTTTTAAATTCTTATGCTATTCTTTAAAAACGAAGAAATGAAACTAGGTGAAGTATATGAAAGATATTAAAAACTTAAGACCACTATGGAATATAATGAAAGAAGAAAAATTAAAATTAATGATTGCAAGTATCCTTATATTTATTGCAGAACTATCTGAAGTATTTACAGGATATTTAAATGGTGTAGCTGTAGAATCTATAACCAATTTGGCGCTTCAAAAAGCTTTAATATATTTAGGAATATATCTAGGGATTCGTTTAATTTGTGATAGTTATTTATCTACAACAGCTAATAGCATGTTAAATAAAATAGAAAGTTAATTAACAAGAAAATTAGGTTTTTTTACATACAGAAAAGCATTAGATATGCCTGCTTATGCATATGAGAAAACATCCTCAGGAGAGATTATTAATCGAATTACCCAAGATACAGATACTTTAAATTTTGCATTTAGTCAATTAATTTCTATGTTTTCTTCATTAGTGGGTTCATTTATTTTAATTATTTATATTTTTTTGCATTCTTGGATTATTGGTTTAGAAATATTATTTTTTTTAACCGTTTTGTTTTTAATTTTAAAAAGATACAATCCGATTTTAAAAACAATTCATAAGGAAAGAAAAAAAGAACAAGATGAATTTACATCACAGGTAACTGAATCTGTAAGAGGAATAATAGAATTTAAAAATGTGACTTTTTCTTATCCAGATGAAGAGGTAATATTAAAAAATTTCAATTTAAAATTACAACCCAATCAAAAAATAGCAATTGTCGGGAAATCAGGACAGGGAAACTCTACTTTATTTAATTTAATTACAAGAGTATTTGAATCAAATAAAGGAGAAATATTATTAGATGTAGTCAATATTAAAAACTTAACAGAACAGGAATTGAGAAAACAAATATCGATTATTAGACAAGAACCATTTATATTTAATCGAACAATTCAAGACAATTTTAAATTGGTCGACTCAAAAATTAAATTAAAAGAAATCAAAGAATATTCAAAAGTAGCATACTTAGATGAATATATTATGTCTTTACCTGAAAAATATAAAACAAAGTTAGGAGAAGGTGGAGTCAATTTATCAGGTGGTCAAAAACAAAGACTATCAATTGCACGTACTCTATCTAAAAATAGTAAAGTTATTTTATTTGACGAAGCAACAAGTGCTTTAGATAATAGTTCTCAAAATTATATAAAAAAAGCAATTGACCATTTAGTAAAGGATCATACCGTTGTTATAGTAGCCCATCGTCTATCTACAATAATAGATGCAGATATAATTTATGTAGTGGATGGTGGCAAGATAAGTGCATCAGGAAAACATGATGAATTGTTAAAAAAAAGTAAAGTGTACAGAACTTTATATGACACAGAATCAATAGAATAAGAGATTTTTTCAATTTTTATACCGAAATAGTTAAACCTATGTTATAATAAAACCTATAGGTGGGTGGTAGTATGTTTTATGTAGGAAAAAAAACAATTACAAGAAAGTTTAATTTTTCTAAAGTAATTGATAAATCAGATTTGCCAGGTTATATTAGACACTATATTCATAAAGATGAAACAATTTTGACAGCCTATAAAACGTCAAGAGATCATGCAGCATTTACAGATAAAAAAATTGTTTTATTTGATAATTATAGTCAATTTGGTATTCGCAAACAAATTTATTCAATTTCTTATAAATCAATCTCAGCGGTAGCAATTACATTTTATAAAAACAAATCAGAAATGGATATTCTATTAGAAAGTGGTCATTCTGTTTGTTTAAAATTTATAAATGTTAAGCCTGAAGATAAAGTAAGATTACGTATTCTTTATACGTGCATGAATCGTATGAGTAGTAATCAAGAGCCTTTAGAGGAAGATATCAAAAGACTATTAGAAAATAATTTTTCTATTAAATAACCAACTTGGTTATTTTTTGCAGGTTTTTAACAAGTAGTATGTTTTGCTATATAATAACAACCACTTATAAAAAAAGGGGGAAATTATATGAATGTAAAATTAGAAGAGATATTGCCTTTAGAAATAATGCCGTTTTTAGACCAAGTAATTCCTTATTTGGATTATTATCAAAATCATGCACTGTCAAATGATTGCAAAGAGTTTCAAAATATTCCAAAATCTTATCAAATACCATTGATTATTATTTATACACTTTTAGGTGAAAAAGACTACAAAAATATATTAAAAAAACATGGTTTTTGTATAGAACAATTTGAAGGTATAGTTATCATAAGATATTCATATGCACATGGGGATATAATATATAATTATATTTGTAAGCAAATATTACCAAAAGAAATGATAGAATATGTACATCTAACACCAACAGATATTTTAATAAATCATATAGAAAAAATTCCAGAAGGTGATAGAGAAACTTTTATATATGAAAAATTGAATGACTTAAAAAATGAGTTAATTACTTATAACACTCAAGATAAAAAGTACGCAGGGGAAAATTTATCAGAAGAAGTTCAAGAATATCTTACTACAATATTAGCAAATCATCAAAATTTTCAAAATATCTTTGTGCAAGAGGATGAAAAACAAATATTTACATTGCTAATAAGTGTATTTTGTCTAAAAAATCAGGAAATGAGTCAATTTTTAGAATTTATTGGAATCAGTAAAGAAAATATTTTTCAATACTTAAAAAAACAATATTCTGTTTCTTCAGTAGTGTATTCTAAAATGTCAGCCATTGAAAGACAAGAATATTTTCATAATAAATTTACAAACTTTTTACTAGATAATATAAAGATGTTACAAACAGAAATGTCATGTGATACTAGCATGGTTATTTCAAATTTGTTATCTAAAAAATACGATAAATATATTTTTGAAGGAAACAATCAAGGAAAAGCAATCAATAAAATTACAGTGTTAGATATCATCAGTAATTTATTTCATCCAGAACTTACTGAAAGTGAACTTTTTTCTAAATATTTAAAAGAAATTGGTCTTGTGATTACAAGTAAAGAAAGATTAGATGAGTTGTATTATAACTTCCAAATCGAATTAGAAAAAAAGCAAATGGAAGAAAAAACGAAGAAAATTATTGAATCTTATACGAAAGAAATGCAATCTTATTTTGAAAGTGCTTTGTCAATGGATAAAAAGATACGTCTTTCTTTAGAAATTGGCAAAGGAAATAGAGAATTGTTGAAAGACGACCAAGACATTACAGCACTTTCTCTTACATTAGCCCTCTATCAACATCCTTATAAACATCTTCATTTCTTTCAGGAGAAAGGTATTACGTTTGAAAGTATCATAGGGGCTTGTGGTTTAGAATGGAATAATCAAACAACTGAAGAAGAATTTGATTATAAAAAATTTTATCAACACTATCGAAACTATTGTTTTGACCAATATTACTATATAAAAAGAGAGGATGGAAAAATACAAACATCATGTTATATAGAAGCGTTTGTGAAAAGACTTTTCGATGAAAAAATTAATGAGAATTCTATTTTAAAACAAATAACAGAACATTTAGGAATTGATTACAAAGTTTTAGCAACCGAAGTAATTCATGAAAAACCATATATTGAAACCTTATCTTTAGAAGAGAAAATAGAATATCTTTCTCATTTAAGCATTCCTAAATTAGATAGCAATCAAATAGAGAATTTTCTGTCATTTGGAAATCAATTAACGAAACATATTTCTCTTATTCAAAATGATATTTCTGCACTTACTTTAAGCGAAACATCAGAAAAAACGATTGAAACAGTGCTACAAATATCATCAAATGTTTCTCCTGAGGAATCAAAACGCAACCTTTTAGAAAGATGGTTGAAAAGATCAAACTCACAAACTATAAATTCTATTAACATAGATATGTTAAAAACATTACAAAAGGCGATAGAGGAAAATAGAAAAGTGTTGTCGAAAGAAATGCTTGGTTATGAGAAGATTAGAAAATATATCGAAATATACCTTCGGAAAAGCTATGAACACTATAAAATGTTAGAGGAAGTAATAGATAATTTAAATGAAAATATAAACCAATTAGATTTTAATCAAGAAGAGAACTTTGTAGATTTATTAAATTCTAATATGCAAATCCAAAGAATTCAAAGAAAATTAAATACATTTGCAACGACAAGTCAAGTGATGAAACAAAATTTAATCTTTGTACATCAAAGAATTAATACTCATTATATTTTAGTTGATGTTTTAGAGCGTGCCCAATATGTTTTAATTCCCCTTATGTTATCTAAAATAGCAATCTATAAAGAAATGGAAACAGAGAAAAGTGGCGTGCAATTGGTGAAAATTTTTATTCATTTATTTCAAAATATGCTTTCTGAAAATGTCAATGAGGTAATGAAAAATATGAATGAATTAGAATCATTACAAATTACTCCACAAGAAATTGCTTCCTTAGATATGGATACATATTTAAAAAATATAGAACAATTACAAGTAATGAATCAACAAATAAAAGCAGGAGAATTACCTGTAATAGATAATGAACATCACTATGTAAAGAAAGAGGGATAATAATAGTTTTTAAATATAATATGATAGAAGAAAATGCAAAAAGGGGATTTAGGTGTGGCAAGAATCGACTACAAAAAAGTATTGGATACATTAATGAAAAACTATCATTATGATTTATCCAAAATAGAAAAAGTGATACAGAAGCGAAAAAGGGTAAAAATATAGAAATTACAATATAGATTTATTTTTTGCTGAAATTGTAAATGATAAAAAAATGTTGAACTTCCTTTTGAAGAAGTTGAATGTATATTAACAAAAATACTATTTGGTATAGATGAATTAAACAGATTTTTTTACACAATATGCTATTTAAAAAAATGATTTTGAGCTAGTAAAATATTTAAAAGAAATGTGAGCGAAAACAAAATTAATAATCCGTGGAGAAGATTGTCCTTGGGATTATGTGAGTGCAGATAAGATGCCTACTTTAATAGGAAAAAGAAATGGTACAAAAGATACGATGGACTTATAAAAGAAGAAAAGAAGTATTTATTTAGTTTATATTGACAATAATGAATAAGACAAAAAATATCATTATTGTCTTTTTCTATTTTAATGAGCAATATTTCAAAAAAATATTTGTAAAAGAAATAAGGAAAGGCTATATGAAAATTATCATCTTTAATGGTTATAGAGGTTATAAAAAAATTATAAAAGCAATTAATAAAAAAATACATTATATATTTAAAAAATTTAAGAATTGCAAAAAATATGGATAGAATGGTTACTATAATTTTGCCCCTAAAAAGTGGTGGTACATTTTAACAAAAGAAAAACTATTGATATTGAATATAAATAGAATCAGAACAATTTGATAGTCAAGAGAAGTACCTTATTTTAAAATACAATATTTTCATTAATAAAAATTGATATTTTAAAGAGAGATAAAGAGGTGTAAATTATAGTTTTAGGTAATAACAAAGTATAAATCCTAAAGTAAATTGGTATTACCTTGTTTTTATATAGTGAAAATGATAAAATTATATAGTAATTTTAATTAGTACCAAAAAGAAATTTATTACTTTTACTCTTTTAAGGTTAAAAACACTACATGTAAAAGGAGAATAAAAAATAATAAGGGATGGAGGTCACAAAAATGTTTAAATTAGTATCTGAATATAAACCATCAGGAGATCAACCAGAAGCAATCAAACAATTGGTGTCTGATATACAAGAAGGAGAAAAACATCAAGTTTTACTAGGAGCAACGGGAACAGGAAAAACATTCACGATTGCGAATGTTATTAAAGAAGTAAACAAACCAACATTAGTACTCGCTCACAATAAAACACTAGCAGGACAATTATACTCTGAACTAAAAGAGTTATTTCCAGAAAATAAAGTAGAGTATTTTATTTCGTATTACGATTATTACCAACCAGAAGCTTATGTAGCAAAGACAGATACTTATATCGAAAAAGATGCATCGATTAATGATGAAATAGATGAGCTTAGACATGCCGCAACATCAGCTTTAATTACCAACAGAGATGTTATCGTAGTAGCTTCTGTATCTTGTATTTATGGAATTGGAGAACTAGAAGATTATAAAGACAAAATGTTGACATTATCAGTAGGAGATCAAGTTGAACGTGATGATATTATGCTAAAACTTGTCAATATGTTTTACGAAAGAAACAATTTAGAACTCAAAAGAGGAACATTTAGAGTAAGAGGAGATATTTTAGAAATAATGCCTGTTAACCAACATGGAAAGGGGATTCGTATAGAATTTTTTGGAAATGAAATTGAAAAAATCAACGAATACGATACCTTGACAGGAACAATTGTATCAAATAAAAATTCTGTTAGCCTGTTTGCTGCAAGTCACTTTGTGACAAGTGAAGAGAAAATCAAAAAAGCGATAGAAAATATTAGGATTGAATTAAAAGAACAATTAGAATATTTTAAAAGTAATAATAAATTATTAGAATATCAACGTTTAATGGAAAGGACCAACTATGATTTAGAGATGCTTGCTGAAACAGGATCTTGCCGAGGCGTGGAAAATTATTCAAGACATCTTGCATTAAAGGAGCCTGGAGCTACTCCAACTACATTGATTGATTTCTTCCCAAAAGATTTTTTAATGATTGTGGATGAATCTCATGTAACATTACCACAAGTTAGAGGAATGTATAATGGGGATCAAGCGAGAAAACAAGTATTAGTAGATTATGGATTTAGATTGCCAAGTGCTAAAGATAATCGTCCCTTAACTTTTTCAGAATTTGAGGAAAAAATCAATCAAATTATTTGTGTATCTGCAACACCAGGCGATTATGAATTAGAAAAAGCAGGCAATCATGTAGCACAACAAATTATACGCCCTACAGGCTTATTAGACCCAACGATTGAAGTGAGACCAACAAGTGGACAAATTGATAATTTATTAGAAGAAATTAATTTACGTATTGAAAAAAATGAAAGAGTATTAATTACTACACTTACAATTCGTATGGCAGAAGAATTGTCAACCTATTTAAAAAAATTAGATATTAAAGTAGCTTATTTACATAGTGAAATTAAATCATTAGAAAGAATGCGTATTATAAGGGATTTAAGACTTGGAAAATATGATGTATTGGTAGGAATTAACTTACTTAGAGAAGGATTAGATATTCCAGAAGTGAGTTTAATTGCTATTATGGATGCCGATAAGCAAGGTTTCTTAAGAAGTGATAGAAGTTTAATTCAAACAATAGGAAGAGCAGCTCGTAATGCAAATGGTCATGTTATCATGTATGCAGATAAAATAAGTGATGCAATGGAAAAAGCGATGAAAGAAACAGAACGTAGAAGAACTATCCAAATGGAATATAATAAAGTACATAACATTATACCAAAAACAATTATCAAAGAAATAAGAGATTTGATTTCTAATAATAAAGAAGTAGAGGAAAAAGCGCCAACTAAAATGAGTAAACAAGAGCGTATGAATTTGATAGAACAAATTGAAAAAGAAATGAGAGAAGCCGCTTCCAATTTACAATTTGAACGTGCGACAGAATTGCGAGACATTTTATTTGAATTAAAAGGGGATAAATAGAACTTGTAATAAAGACACATATATTTAGATAAAATACAATAAAGGAGCATAACATGGAAAATATAAGTTATAAATCATTAAGACAAGAATTAGAAGCATATAAAACAATATTAAATTTACAAACAATAGAATATTTAAACGAATTATTAAATTTGAATATTTCTGTATTAAATGAAGAAAAAATTGGAATAGACAATATGGAGAGATTGATGCAACTAGATATTTATCAAAAACTTGCGGCATACAATATATATACGAAAGCTTTGCATTTATTTCAGAGAGAATCGAAACAAATTGAACTAAATATAATGGGCAAGGAAGATTCACTCACTATTTATGGAGAACAACCAAAAACAAGAACGAGGTTTCCTATTTATATGTATAACCGAAATAAAAATGGAAAAATATATATTTGCTTCAATAAAACACACGCAACTTTTGAAACGCATGAAATATGTATAAAAACATTACGGGAACTAATAAGGAATTTGAAAGAGGAAAATAGAAATTCCGAAAATAAAATGTATGAGATGAATGAAAGCTTAATTTCCAGTTATAACGAAATGTTACAAAAATTAATATGGCATTATAATCCTTCCAAAGAGGAAACATATGAAATTAATTTACAAAACCATTTTTTCAATCTTTTGCTGGAAACCTATGGAATAGATTTTCATGAAGGTTTTGAAAAAGAAAACCCACAAATTATCTTTACATCAAATCCAACTGCAATGCATGAATCTTATGTCAAACAATATCCAAACATAGTAGTTAAAACAAAAGTAAAAAATATATAAGAAGGTGAATAATGAGAACAATTATTATTGAAGAAAACCATAAAAAAAGAAGATATAACAAATATATGGAATGGTTAATTTATATGGTATGCTATGCATTGATATTAATCACAGTATCTGTTTTATTTCCAAATACAATTCAAATTGATAATAGTGGCTTTGGATTTTGGGCATTAATTGCATCGATTATAATTAATTTATTAAATAGGACTATCAAACCAGTGTTAATTGCTTTGACACTTCCTTTGACAGCGATTACATTAGGAATTTTCTATCCTTTTATCAATGTATTTATACTCTATATAGTAGATATCTTACTTGGGAGCCATTTTACAATTGGAGGAATTATAATGACTTGTTTTGTAGCATTACTAATATCTTTAATGAATATGTTGATGGATAAGTTGGTAATTAGACCAATGTTAGGTAAGGAGTAATTTATGAATCCAATAATGATTAATTTAGGCTTTTTCCAAATTTATTGGTATTCTTTTTTCTTACTAATAGGATTTGGATTAGGAGGATATTTAGCAATCAGAGAAGCAAAAAAATATAATATTTCAGAAGAATTTATGATGAACTTAATTTTTTATACAATTCCTGTAGCATTTGTCGGTGCAAGGTTATATTATGTTTTATTTAATTTAGATTACTATAGTTCACATTTCTTAGATATATTTAAAATATGGGAAGGTGGCCTAGCAATTCATGGAGGTGTCATCACAGGATTTCTATTTATTTACTGCTATACTAAAAAAAAGAATGTTTCTTTGTGGAAACTCACAGACATATTCGTTGTGAGTTTAATATTAGGGCAAGCCATTGGGAGATGGGGAAACTTTTTCAATGGAGAAGCACATGGAGTAGAGACATCATTATCCTATTTACAAAATTTACACTTACCTAATTTTATTATTCAAGGAATGTACATTGATGGAAATTACTATATTCCAACGTTTCTCTATGAATCTGTATGGAATTTATTTGGATTTTTTTTCCTCTACTATTGGAGGAACAGAAAAACGACGAAAATAGGACAAACAAGTAGTCTATACTTAATTTGGTATGGAATTGGAAGATTTATAATAGAAGGAATGCGCACAGATAGTTTAATGTTTGGTAGTATTCGAATGGCACAATTAGTATCCATTATAACCATTGTAATTGGTATATACTTATACATTTATAAAAGAAAAGAAAATTTATATAGGGAGGAAAAATATGAATTATGATTGTGTTGTAGTAGGTGCAGGACCTGCTGGAATGACAGCTGCCATTTATTTGAAAAGAGCAAATTGTAATGTATTATTACTAGAAAGTAGTGTACCTGGAGGACAAGTCAATCGTTCCGCAGTGGTAGAAAATTATCCTGGGTTTACAAAAATTGACGGACCGACACTTGCTTCAAAAATGTATGAACAAGTACAAGAACTCAAAATAGACTATCGTTATGGAGAAGTTATTGACATTTTAGAAGAAAACAATGATAAGATTGTCAAAACCTTAAAAGAAGAAATTAGGTGTAAAGGCGTTATAATCGCAACAGGAAGAGTTCCAAAAGAATTGGGTTTAGAGAATGAAACTGCATTGGTTGGAAATGGTATTAGTTGGTGTGCGGTATGTGATGGACCTTTATATAGAAACAAAGATGTTTGTGTTGTAGGTAGTGGAAATAGTGCACTAGAAGAAAGTCTTTACCTTGCAGATATTTGTAATTCTGTAACTATAATTAATAGAAGTGAACATTGGCGTGCAGATTCTATTCTAGTAAAAAAAGCAACGAAGCATGAAAAAATAAAGATTTTATATAATAGTGTTGTGAATACAATAAATGAAAAAAATGGTTATTTATCATCTGTTTTAATAGAAAAAGAAGATTCTATTCAAGAATTAGAATGTGATGGGTTATTTATTTATATAGGTTCCAAGCCAACCACTAACTTTGCAAGAAATATAGGAATTAAAATGCAAAATGATTATATCATAGTAGATGAAAATATGAGAACAAATATCAAAGGCATTTATGCATGTGGGGATGTTATTCAAAAACAAGTATATCAAATTATCACAGCAGCAGGCGAAGGGGCAACAGCTGCAATGAGTTTTCAAAAAGATATAGAAATCTTAAAATGATGCAAAAAGTTTAGGTGGTGGAACTGCAATGTCCAATATTACAGAGAATGTATTTGAGGGAATAGAAGTATTTGCTAAAGTACTAAACCTAAAAGGAAAAGTAGTACCTTTGACAGAAGACAAAGTTACATTAGTTGGGCAAATGCAAGATGGTTTTATGATAATAGGAGAACATAATATTACAGAAAGTAATCAAAAATAGAATCCGTTTTTTATTAAGAAGAGCCTGTTATTACCAAAGATGCAATAAAAACAGCTGATTTAATTATTTTGAGTATGGGTAGTTTATACACAAGTATTATTCCTAATTTAATTTGTAAGGAAATGATAGAAACAATTGAAAATAGTAAAGCAAAAATTATGTATATCAGCAACATGATGACACAACCTGAAAAGACCGATGACTATACAGTAAGTAATCATATGAAAGTACTCAATCAATATTTAGAAAAAAGAAAGGTTGATGTTGTACTTGCAAATGATCAATCCATTGAATCTAAAATAAAAAAAATCTGAAACATTAGAACAAAAAGATGAAGTGATTTTAGATTATGATATTTTAAACGAAATGGATATAGAATTAATTCATAATCATTATGTTACAATAGAAAATAATAATATAAGACATAATGTCAATAAATTGTCGGTCGATGTTTATTCTTATTTAATTAGATAGAAGGTGTATTATGTCATTTACAAGTATTGTCAAAAATGAAGTCAGTAAATTAGAAACAATTGAATCTGAAAATATATCAGAATTATCTGCTATTATAAGAAATATTGGAGTTGTAAATGATGTGATACAAATTTTAACAGAAAATGCATCAGTCGCAAGAAGAATTTATGCATTGATAAAAGATAGTTATCATATACAACCAATGATTACAGTCAGAAGAGGATATAATTTTAACAAAAATTACATTTATATTGTAACAATAAAACAGAAAGTCGCAAGTATTTTAGATGATTTATCATATCAAAAAGAACCTAATATTCCAAATGAATATATATATAGTGATGATGCGTTATTGCAATCTTATTTAAGAGGAATATTCTTAAGTATAGGAAGTATTAATGATCCCAAAAAATCGAGATATCATTTAGAATTTCTAGTAAACAATAAAGAATATGCAAAATTTGTGTCTAAATTACTGAATACCTATCAATTAAATAGTAAAGTATTAAAAAGAGATAACAAATATATGATTTATATGAAGGAATCAGAAAAAATTGGAGATTTTTTAAGAATTATGAAAGCAAATAATGCTCTATTTTACTATGAAGATATCAGAATTTATAGAGATCATAAAAATATGACAAATCGTCTTAACAATTGTGAGCAAGCCAATGTTGATAAAATGATTGAAACAGCAAATTCGCAATTAAAGGACATTGAAACAATCGAAAAGAATGGCTCTTTAGATTTATTAGATGAAAAGACCAAAGAAGCTGCAATTTATCGAAAAAAATATCCAGAAGTTTCTTTAGCAGAATTGAGTGAAATTATCTCTGTAGAAACAGGAAATCCAATCACAAAATCAGGATTGCATCATCGGTTAAAAAAAATAAATGAATTGGCATCTAAAATGAATCCTTAAAAAAAGACTTGAAAAGAAAACCTAAATTTGCTACAATTATAACATAAAAATAATAATAGAAGCGTTTATGAATTATGAAGAGTAAAGTTATTTGTAAACGGGGGTGGTGGAAAATATGCCCCTTCTTAGCTGATAAAAGAAAGAAGGAATACAATGAAGAAAAAAGGCTTTGCCACAAGTGCGATACTTTATACAATGTTACTATTATTTTTAGTGGCATTAGTAGGAATATTGAATAATTTACAAAATAAAAAAGTAATATTAGATGCTCTAAAAGAAGATACAATCAAAGCCCTACAACAGGATAGTATTATAGATTCTGTATTAGATCAAATTGGAATTATGAATAATAAGATTGTTGAATTAGAGGTAAAAAATCAGGAATTAGAAAGTACGATAAATGAAAATAAAGTAGATGCTCATATATTAAAAAAATATGTAAGTGGAATTAATAAATTTTCTTTTAAAACAAAATGGGGAGAATGGGGAAATACCACAGATGATAGACAAAGTATATTATTATTTGGTAGTGTTAATGGGACTTCACTTAATGGGATGCTAACTGTATTTGGTAATGGAGCTACTAAGTGGACTGGCGATGGAGAAATAACTGTTACGAAATTAGAAAACGGAAAAATAACTGTCAACTTGTCTGCAGTTGCATATGACCTTTTTCTCTTAATCAGTGCTGAACCTATTTCAGCTTAAATTAATTAAAAAACAGAATATTGTAAATAGAATTTGCTATAATAAAAACATAAATAAATCATAGAATAGTTTGCAAAAGGAAATAAAACAAACATTAACTATTTGCAAACATAGGAGGGGTAATACCCCTTTTTATATATGGAAGAAAAAGGAAGGATAAAAATTAGTTTACCTGTCGTTGCATGGGATCTGTTTCTTTTGACTAGTCCACAACCTGTTTCGACTTAAAAGAGAAATAAATTTAAAATTGTCTATTTAGTGTTAATTACCTAAACTTTATTTGCATCCTGCTAAAAAGTTTGATACAATAAACTTGAAAGGAAGAGATCTAATGGAATTAAAAGATTTATGTTTAAAAAATCAACTAGAAAGAACATTTATTAAAAAAGAGGAACATATGAATGTCTCATCTCCAAACATATTAGCTGCCTTAATCACAGCCTCATCTATGATGGCTATACCATCTGATGGGATTGCTACAAGACAAATGGTTGAGACCGAATTGCTAGATTTATATGGAAAAGCAGAAGATGAACAAGTGTTACAATTAATTGGAATGTCTCCATCTTTTGTAAAAACAAATATAGGATTCTCAGTAGACTTTCAAGATTATTCATCTGCATATGTAGCATACCAAGCAGAAAAAGATACATATGATAAAATTTATGAACAAATTTCAAATCGAAACAAAGAGCATGAAATAAATAATGGAAGATCTTTATAGAAAAAATAGATTGCGATATCTATTTTTTTTCTGAAGGCAATATATGTCCATCACAATTAGCGCAATGAAATAAAGGAATATTATTCTCATTGTGCACATAAATTTCATTGGCTTTAGTAAGTAATTCTACTAATTCGTAAGGAATATCTGTTTCATAAGAACACTTATTACATTTATATTTTATATATTTTGGCTTTTCTAGGGGACTACTATCATCTATACACAATTTATACATATCAATCCCTAAAACAGAAGCAATTCTCCATAAAGCTCCAAGTGAAAACGTTTGGTGCTTTTTTTTCTTTCAATACTTGCAATAAAAGATAAAGAATAATCAATTTGTTCAGCAAGCTCAGCTTGTGTTAAGTTTTTAAGTTTACAATATTTCTTTATATTTCTTCCAATTACATTGTAAATATAATTTTCATCTTCTTGTTTAAATAGCATAGAATCACCACTATATTTATTATCTTATACAAATTATCAAAATTTATTTTAGTATTAGTACATAAAAATTTTGAAATATGTAAAAATAATACATAAAACGACAAAATATGTTATAATGAGGCAAGAATAGTAGTAATGCATATAAAATATTGTACAAATAGGATATAAAGAAAGGAGTAAATTACAATATTCGTGCATCTATTTAAAATAATAAATCATATGGGAGGTTAATTATGGGATTTATTAAAGCATTTACGGGTGCACTAGGTGGCATATTTGCAGATTAATGGAAAGATTTTTTATGGACCTAGATTAGGAGTTTCAGGAACAGCTGCACTATTTCAAACAGTAACTCAAGGATCAAATGCAGGAAGAGGAGAAAATACAAAAGGGTCAGAAAATATTATTACGAATGGTAGTAAAATCATTGTACCAGAAGGAACTGCATTAATTACTATACAAGATGGAGCAATTACAGGTTTGATTGCTGAACCAGGAGGCTTTGAATATCGTTCCGATGATCTGAATTCGAAGTCAATGTTTAGTGGATATGGAATTTTATCATCTACCGTAAAAACTTCATGGGAAAAATTTAAATTTGGAGGACAACCAGGAAGTCAACAACTTGCATTTTATATTAACTTAAAAGAAATACCAAATATTAACTAGAATAGGAGTATGTTATGGAAAAATTAAGAACGACAAGAATTTTAGGAGCAATTGGAATTATTGCCCTAATATTAGGTATTTTTTTACCTTATTATAAATTTTCCTTATGGGGGGTCAACCATTTCCTTATGGGGATATTGGGAAGGCAAAGTCATGATGGCACTTACAATCGCCAATCTATTATTTATTTTTAAAGATGTTGTCAAAAAATATGCACCACAATTATATGCATCTAATATTGGACAAAAAATAGAAAATGCTAATCCTAAATTTTCAATTGTCCCAACCATTTTAGTAGTTGCATTTACCATCTATTTAACTGTAAGACTAGATGTGGATACAACCTATATCAAACATAGTACAGGTTTCTATGCTTTATGGTTAGGAATTATATGTTTAGGGGCCCATTCCTTCTTATATAAAAAAAGTGACACAAAAGGATATCAGATACCACAAAACAATTCTTATATGTAAGAGAAAGGAATATAAAAATGATTTGTTCAAAATGAGGAGCAACAAATCCAATTGAGAATAAATATTGTATTTATGCGAAAATCCATTCACAATGCAACCAAATGTAGAATCTAGTCAAACCTATACTCAAAATAATTATCAACCCAATTCACAAGTAACTATGCAACAATCTATATCAATACCACAGTATAAACAGTCCAAAAAACAAGTAAAAAAATCCAATGTTATTCACTTAAGATGTGATTGAAAATAATAGTCATATCTTTTTTGTTTTACCTTATGAATTTCTGAACTTACACATTTTTCTTGACAAACCCATATTTAGTAGTGTGAATAATTCCAATTTTTGCTTTTAGAGCTAAGGACCAAAAACAAAGACTAAAAAGAAAACGCTTGGCAACTAAGTCAATAGCGTTTTCTGTATCAATGGATAGAGACAATATTTAGCACGCGAAAGTTCTGCATATCTCTTTTTAGTATATGGAATTCCTTCTATCTATATATATTAGACTAGAGTCTTTTTTTTCTGCAAATTTCCGATGGAAAAATTTTTTATTTGGTAAAAAACTAGTCTATTTTATAATCTTCCTCATCTTGTTGGATAGAAAATTTTACATTGATACTTTGTTTATCAAATAATCTATCTACAATAGTTTCAATATAGATAGAGACTTTATTAAAAAATATTCAAAACAATTTTAGACAATCATTCAAATTTATAGTATAATGAATACTGAGGTGGAATATGACAAAAATGCTTGAAAAAATCAATGAACAAATAAATCATCATGATAGTTTTATTTTAGTAGCGCATAAATCCCTTGATTTAGATGCATTTGGATCTGCCTTATGTATGTATCAAATAATCGAATCAGAACAAAAGAAAGTATATATTTTAATTGCAGATTATGTCAAGAACTTGTCTATACAAAAAAGTATGCAATTACTAGAAGAAAGTGGAATTAAGGTTAAATATATTACAAAAGAAAATGTAAGCATAGAAGATAAAAATCCCTTAGTAATTATATTAGATACCAATAAAAAAGAATTACTAGAATATCCAGGCATTGTAGAAAAATATAAGGATATTATTGTAATAGATCACCATATAGAAAGTGAAAGTAGTATAAAAGAGGCAACTTTAAAACATGTAGATAATAATGCCTCAAGCACAGCAGAAATATTAGTAACATATCTTAAATATTTAAAAAAGAAAATAACAAAAGAAGTTGCGACTATAATGCTTGCAGGATTAACCATAGATACCAATAGCTTTAGTATTAAAACCACAAGCAAAACATACGAAACAGCAGCTTACCTAATGTCATTAGGCGCTGATAATATTCAAAAACAACAATTATTAAAAGAAAATAAAGACTCTTACGTAGCAAGACAAAATTTCGTAAAAAATAGTAACATGATGAATGAGCAAATGGCACTTTGTATCATGGACCATAAAATTTATCAAAACCATGAACTTGCATTAATTGCAGAAGATTTACTTCAATTTGATCAAGTAGAAGCAGCATTTACAATAGGATTTATAGGAAAAAAGTTAGTCGGAATTAGCGCTAGATCTGTTGGAACAATTGATGTTGAAAAATATATGCATGCCTTAGGAGGTGGAGGCCATAAGACGGATGCAGCCTGTACTATAAAAGCAAATAATTTACACAAAATAGAAAAGAAATTAAAAAATATAATTCAAAAAGAGGTGACAAAATGAAAGTAATATTTATAAAAGATGTCAAAGGACAAGGAAAAAAGGATGAAATAAAAGAAGTCGCAGATGGTTATGCAATGAATTTTTTAGTAAAAAAAGGGTTTGCTATACCAGCGACGAAAGGCAATGTCAGTAAAAGAAATCGCTCTTTATCAGAAGCAGCCTTAGAAGAAAATCTAAAAATAAGAGATATGGAAGATTTGAAAAAAGAATTGGAAAAAAAGACAATAGTATTTCAAGCACAAACAGGAGAACAAGATAGAATGTTTGGTCAAATATCCAGTAAACAGATACATAAAGAATTACAAAAATTAGGTTATCAAATAGAAAAAACAAATATTTTAATGGATCACCCTATTATGAGTTTAGGAATACATCATGTAGAATTACTATTACACAAAGAAGTGAAAGCAACATTAAAAATTCAGGTAGTAAAAGGAAGTTAGGTGGAAAAATGGAAAAAATAATTCCCCATAACTTAGTAGCAGAACAATCTGTATTAGGGGCTATGTTTTTATCGAAATATGCTTTACAGAAATGTGTAGAAGGACTGACAAGTGATCAATTTTATTCTGATATTCATAGTAAAATATTTCAAGTAATCAGTTCCTTAGCAGAAAACGGAAGTCCAATTGATATTACAACAGTAACCGCAGAACTAGATAAGAGAAAAGAATTGAAACAAATTGGAGGAGTAGAATACTTAAGTGAAATTTCTACATTAGTTCCAAGTGCGGCTAATGTTGATGAATATATCAAAATTGTAGAAGAAAAAGCAATTTTAAGAAGATTAATAGATTCTGCAATAGAAATAGAAACAGATGGGTACCAATCTACAGAAGATATCAGTGATATTTTAGATCGTGCGGAAAAAAAGATTTTAAATGTCGTAAAAACAAGGAAAGGAACAGAATTTAGAACCATTCAAGATGTTTTATTTAAAACACAAGCTGATTTAGAAAAACTTTCCCAAAATAGAGGGGACATAACAGGAATTGCAACTGGATTTTATGATTTGGATAAAGTAACATCAGGATTGCACCCAAATGAATTAATTATTATAGCAGCAAGACCTGCTATGGGAAAAACAGCTTTTTTGTTAAATTTAGCTACTAACATCGCTATGAATAATAAAAAAACAGTGGCACTGTTTAATATGGAAATGGGCGCAGAACAATTAGCTACCCGTATGTTATCCTCAGCAGGACAGATTGAACTCAATAAATTAATTAGCGGGCGATTAGAACATAACGATTGGAAACGAGTAAATGAAGCAATTTCTCGGTTAGCAGATACAAAAATATTTATAGATGATACTCCTGGAATGACAATATCAGAAATTCGTGCAAAATGTAGGAGATTAGCCAGTTCCAAAGATGGATTAGATATAATAATCATAGATTATCTTCAATTAATTAGCGGCGGAACAAAATATGGTGGAAATCGTCAACAAGAAATTGCGGAAATATCTCGTTCCTTAAAAACACTTGCGATGGAATTAGAAATACCCGTGATTGCAGCCGCTCAACTTTCACGTAGCGTAGAAAGTAGAGATGATAAACGTCCAATTTTAAGTGACTTAAGAGAATCAGGATCCATTGAACAAGATGCAGATATTGTTGCTTTCCTTTATAGAGATGATTATTACAATAAAGAAAATGCGATAGATGAATTTACAAGTAAAAGTGAGTTTATCATAGGAAAACATCGTAATGGACCAACTACAACAATAGATTTAATTTTTAGAAGAAACAAAGCAACATTTGTAAACTTTATAGATAAACAAGAAGATTAGGTGAAAAAATGAAAAAAAATATCATTACAGGAGCTATTATAATACTTAGTGTTATAGTATTTTTATTAAGTTTTAATTATAAGCAAAAAAAAGATCCTAATACATTTTATAAGGTGTATTTAAAAGATGAAGTAATCGGAGTTATTTATTCAAAAAAAGAATTAGATGATTATATTAATAATCAAAATCATGTATATAAAGATAAATATAATGTAACTACAGTAAATGCTCCAGAAGGATTAGAAATTAAAAAGATAAATACATATGCAAACAAAATAGATAAAATCGAAAAAGTATATGAACGACTTGTTAAAGAAGAAGCATTTACAATACCTGGATACCAATTTACTTTAAGAAAAGGAGATACTGTAAAACAAGTTTATGTAACCAATAAGGACATATTTGAAGAAGCAGTCAAAACTACAATTAAAACATTCGTTGGAACAGAAGATTATACAACGTATAATGATACAGTACAAAATGAGATTATTAATACAGGAAGAATTATAGAAGATATCTATGTAGAAGAAGCAATTACTACAAAAAAAGTAAATATTCCAGTTACAGAAACAATATATACAAGTGCAGAAGAATTATCGCAATATTTAGTATTTGGAGAAGAACAGAATAAAAATGCTTATGTGGTAAAAATTGGAGATACCATAAGTGAAATTGCCTACAATCATCAAATAAGTGTTGAAGAATTTTTAATCTCCAATCCTAATTTTACAAGTGAAAAAAACTTATTGTTCCCAGGACAAGAAGTAGTTATTCAAATGACAAATCCACAAATTTCTGTTGCAATCGAAACGTATACAGTCGAAGATCAAGAAGCACTATATCAAACAAATTATGAATATGATGAAAATGAAATGCAAGGAAATGACAAGGTAATCCAAGCAGGGGAAAATGGTTTAGAACGTGTAAGTAGCCGAATAAAAGTTGTAAATGGAGTAACAAATTATATCAATTTAGTTTCTAAAGAAGAATTAAAACCAGTTGTAAATGAAATTGTATTAAAAGGCACAAAATATGTGAGTGGTGTAGGTAGTCCAAACAATTGGTATTGGCCAACAGTAAGTGGATGGAACATATCCTCTAATTATGGATATCGTATTAGTCCGATTACAGGGAGACGTGAACTTCATTCAGGAATGGATATTGCAGGGATAGGATGTGGTTCTGATATTAAAGCAGTAACCAATGGAAAAGTAATTGAAGCAAAATATCATTATATCAATGGGAATTATGTATGCATTGATCATGGCTATGGAGAATATACATGTTATAATCATATGTCGAAACTAATTGTAAAAGTAGGAGATATTATAAGTCGTGGACAGACGATTGGCTATAGTGGTGATACAGGCTGGGCAACTGCATGTCATTTACATTTAGAAGTATGGAAAAACTACCCATGGAAATCTAGTGCATTAGCAGGAACGTTTAATCCAAGGATAAAATACCCAGGAGTATTTAAATAATGGAAGTTTGTGTGCTTGCAAGTGGAAGTAAGGGAAATGCAACTTATGTCGCTTCTTCTAATATCTCATTATTAATAGACTTAGGACCTAGTTGTGCATATGTAGAAAATAAATTAAGTGAAATTCATGTGGAGCCAAAACAAATAAAAGGTATTTTAATCACACATACACATGTAGATCATGTAGGTGGACTACGTGTATTCATTAAAAAATATAACCCTATAATTTATTTAACAAAAAAGATGTATGAAGAGTTAAAACCAACTTTATTACTAACAAATTATGTACTAATTGATACAGACTTTTCGATTGAAGATATAGAGATTAAAATTATTAAAACATCTCATGATGTAGCAGATTCGAATGGTTATATATTAGAGTGCAATGGAAAATCTGTAGTATATATTACAGATACAGGATATATTAATTATAAAAACCATCGTCGTTTACAAAATAAAAGTGTCTATATTATGGAAAGTAATCATGATGTTGAAATGTTAATGAATGGAAAATATCCATACCCCATTAAACAAAGAATTTTAGGAGATCGAGGACATTTATCGAATCAAGATTCTTCTTATTACTTGTCTCACTTTATAGGAGAAGCAACAGAGTGTATTGTATTAGCGCATCTAAGTGAAGACAATAATACCAGTGAAATTGCTTTAAAAACACTAGAAAATGCTTTAAAAAAAGAAGGACAAACAGTAAATCGAATTATTGTAGCAACTCAAAAAAATAGAACGGAATTACTAGAAGTATGATAAAAATTATTTGTGTTGGAAAAATAAAGGAAAATTATTTAAAAGAAGCAATCATGGAATACAAAAAAAGATTAAGCAAATATATAAAATTAGAAATTATAGAAGTAGCTGATTGTGATCATACAAATGTTGCTAAAATATTATGTACTGAAAAAGAAAGAATTGAAAAGTATATACAAGAAAAAGATTATGTAATTACATTAGAAATAGAAGGAAAAATGTTGGATTCTCTTACATTAGCAGAAACAATTGATACCATTCAACAACATTATTCAAATATAACATTTGTAATAGGTGGTTCTTATGGAATAGATGAATCAATAAAAAAGAGAACAAATCTTTCACTTTCATTTTCTAAACTTACATTTCCTCATCAATTGTTTCGCATCATTTTATTAGAACAAATATATAGAAGTTATCGTATATTAAATCATGAATCATATCATAAATGAAAAGTAAAACATGGGTTTTCTTTTTTTTTTCTAAAAATTTTTTAATAACAATGTTTTTTGAATAAAAAATCCTAAAGTAAATTCAGGATAAAATTATAAATTAGAAATAAAAAGTCGAATAAGCATTGAAAAATA
>CAOJDP010000021.1 GCA_948433085.1 uncultured Caryophanales bacterium | reverse complement strand
CTAGTATACCATTACTAAAGTTTTTTGTGTCTATATATCTATACTAACACCATCTCCATTAATATAATTTAACCATACTTTTAAGTATTTATTGATAGTAATGTTAAACTTTCTTTATCTAATCTTTATTCTTTTTTGTTAGGAATTACTTGTAATAGATTATTCTTTTGACCTAATTCTTCTACCTTATTATGAAAAAAAACATATCTACATAATAATGGGTATTTCCTAAAGTTATTCTTTGCTGTGTTCCAACAAACATAAAACCTTTGCCCAATTCTAACAAAAACTCTTCCATGTGTTTTACTAACTTTCTTTCCAAGTCTTTTTCAAGAATAGGTTTTGGTTCTTTCATACCTAAAAATTCAAAAACATATGGCTCTTTTAATATATCCTCTGGCGTACTTAACATTTGTCCAACTTTTGATAATTCATAGACTTTTTCTTTATTGTTTTTTCCATCAGATAATAATAATCTTTCAAATAATAATGTTTCCAATTGTCTTTTTAATTCTCTAACGCTCCAATTAGAATTAATACATTCTTTTTCATAAAAACTTCTTTCATCATCATTTTCAATACTTAACAATTCACAATAATGTGATCAACTCAATTTTCCAGACAGTGTCTGGAATTTTGGATAAGTAACATAAAGCTTACGCATATTAAATAAATTGCTAACTGAAAATCCTGATCCTAAAACTTTTCGTAACTCTTTTGATAATTCTTTCATTATTTGTTTTCCATATTCAGCTTTGATATTACCATTTTGCTCGTTTTCAACAATAATTCTACCAACATTCCAATATGCTAGTAACATTGTATTATTTACTTCATAAGCGATTTTATTTCTACTACTTATAATTACGTATTTGATTTCTTCAATTATTTGTATATTACTTTTTTCTAACATAATTGCTCCTTTAGAAAATAGTCAAACATATTACCTTTATGCATTTAAATTACTAATATGATTTTACCACAGTTTTTGCATTTATTGATGATAAATCGTATTTGATTTTATGGAAAATAACACACCATATAAATTACATTTGGGGCGCATTTTGGGCCTCGTCAATGAAAATTAAAAAAAGATAGAATATATTATAAATCTAAACAAAAAATTCCTTTGTATTTCAAGGAATTTTGAGATTCTTAAATGGGGCGCGATAAGAGGATCGAACTCTTGCATAACGGAACCACAATCCGCCGTGTTAACCACTTCACCAATCACGCCGTGTAACATAAGTTACTTTTATATTGTATCATAAAATACAAAATACGCAAGTCCTTTTTAAAAAAAAACACAAACTTCACATACGAAACCTTGATGATACTAAATCAATTCCCATGTTATTATCAAATAAAATGGTTTTATTTTTTTGATTAAATCGAACAATTCTATCATAATTGACTATACAAGCTCTATGACAATAAACAAAGCGATTATCTAACATCTTTTCTAATTCAACAAGAGATTTACTGACAATAATCGCATCGTTTGTTAATTGAATCGTACATTTACGATCTTTGTTTCGCATAATATACAAAACATCCATGGTCGCAATGGTATGTGTAATTTTTTGACTTTTAAATCGAATAATATTTTTCATACTAAGATGTTTTATTGCAAATGTAAGTGCCTCTTCTAAATCCTCTTTATAATTTCTTTCCTTATCAATAAAAGCTAGAAATAAAAACTTATTTTTTAACATTTCTTTTTCATATTTTTTATAATGTGCTGTATAAAAAATTAACATGCTGTCAATGTCATCTTTGCGAATACGAGAAGCAATATCAATTCCAGATTGGCCATTGACTTCAATGTCTAAAATATAGATTTTGAAAGGACATTTTTTATTCATTAATTCTATAAATTCTGTACCATAATTGTCAAATTCGTGTTTTTCATACACTATATCATTTTGCATCATAATTCGATCAATAATCTCTAATACTTGTTTTCTAAATACCACATTATCCTCACAAATAATATAATTTATCATACAACTCACTACCCTACTATTCTTATTTTTGTTTACGATTTGCTAACAATATATACATGCTGAAAATTTTTTACTCTTATAATATACTTTTGAAAATTAAGCAAAATGTAATTCCTTTTTCCAATTTTACAAGATTTTACATTTAATTTTGAAAAAAAGGTTCCAATCATTAAAAATAGTGTCTGAACAACTAATTTTTCCTACAGATAGTTACATACCCATACATTCTAGATAAAAAACCATATCTTAAAGTGAAGGGAGAATTATTATGTATAGTTACCAAAATAAAAACGTAAATTATTATAATAATAATTTTAATCAGCCACTTTATACAGAAGATGCATCATCTTCTAAACTTTACGATCCTTATCAAGGATTCATTCGTGGAAACATGTTTCCTAATTTATATAATGCTTATAAACTTTCGCAACCTCTTGATATTAAACCAATGAATGAACAAGAACAATTGTTAATGTTCTTAGATGCTCTATCATTTGCTACTATTGATATCAATCTTTACTTAGACTTATATCAAAATGACCAAGATATGATTGCATTATTTAATCAATATCGAATAGAAGCCAATCGTTTAAGAACTGAATATGAAAAAAAATATGGTCCTATCTTAGTAGATAGTGATGCATCTAATACCTACCCTTGGGCTTGGGATAATCGTCCATGGCCATGGGAAAATAAGTAAGGAGGATTTTTATGTGGATTTATAAGAAAAAATTAGAATATCCTGTCAATATTAAAAATAAAGATTTACGCATGGCTAAATATCTTGTTACACAATATGGAGGTCCTGCTGGCGAATTATCTGCCGCATGGCAATATTTAAATCAACGATATACAATGCCTGATGAAAAGGGAAAAGCCCTTTTAACTGATATAGGGACAGAAGAATTAGCGCATGTAGAAATTATTTCTACAATGATTTATCAATTAACCGATGGTGCAACGATTGAGGAAATGGAAGCTGCTGGCCTAGGTTCTAATTATGCACAATTTGGTATGGACTTATTCCCATCTGATTCTTTTGGCAATCCTTTTACAATGGCTTATATTAAAACTGCTGGTGATCCAATTGCCAACATTGAAAGTGATATGGCTGCTGAACAACGTGCACGTGCCACTTATGAACACTTGATGGATTTGACAAATGATCCTGATATTTTAGGCCCGCTATCTTTTCTAAGACAAAGAGAAATTATTCATTACCAAAGATTTAAAGAATTGCGTAACTATTATTTAGATATGCAAACAAAAAACTCTTAAATTTAAGAGTTTTTCTTATTCCTGGTAATCAGTTTGGTTATTCGCATTATAGTTATTTCTTTCTGCTTTTTTCTTATCACGACAGTCTTTACATCTTACAGGTTTATTTTGAAATCCTAATGAATCAAAATGTCTTTGTTGTCCTGCTTCAAAAATAAATTCTTTCCCGCAATCTTTACAAATAATTTTAATATCTTCGTAAGTCTTTTCCATGTTACTACCTCCTTTTTGAAATTTGATTTTAGAATTATATGTGCTTTCAAAAAGGAAAGTGACAAAATAATTTTCAACCAATTTAAATATAACATACTTTGTTTTTATACGCAAGCTGTTTATTATAGAATATGGTATTTTTTGCATTTATATGACAATTTTATAGTTATGAAACATCTTAATTCATTCATATACTATAAATAAGGAGGGAATACTCATGAATTTAATTCCAAATGTTCCAGCAAAAGTATTTTCTCTTAGTGCAGTTATTGTAGGTTATTTATTAATTGATGACTTGACTGCAAATGAACAAAATGCATTAGGAAATTGGTTAATGTTGGTTGCCCAGGTTTTATCAACAAATGCCTATTATAAACAGGTACAAGCAGAGCGTGGATTAGATTATAAAAATATGAACCCCCCTAATTCAAAAGAAACAATTGAAATGATGCAGAAAATGATTATTGCTATGCAAAATGAAATTGACGAAATTAAAAAAAGTCTATAATAATTTATAAAATAATGCATCTGGCTTTTCACCTAAAATTCTGCTAATTCTAATTGCAGTATCATAAAATAAGCGTCTTTTTTTGTTTTCGATTTGAGAATAAAACGATGGTGTAATGGATAACTCTTTTGCCATATCATATATGGTAAATCCCTTTTCTTTTCTTACCTTTTTTAGTTTTTCTGTACTATACATATCATCACCCTCTTTACTATATCAAAATTTGGATTATTAGTCTATAATAATTTGCGAAATTGTGTGAGAAAATAAAGTTAGGTGATATGTATGAGTAGTAAGCAAACAAATATCTATAATATAATTGGAAAAAATATTAAAAAATATCGCAATTTGAAAGGAATGACACAAAGGGAATTAGCAGAAAGACTTTTATTAAGCGATAGTTTTATTGGTAAATTAGAGTCTATTACTTACCAAACAATTTCTATTGATACTTTAGAACAGATTGCTTCTGTTTTAGATACAGATATAAAAAAATTCTTTGATGAATAATAAAAAGCCGAACTTAAATATACAATTTCGACTTTTTCTTTTGCTTATCTAGATTATTTTTCATAGCTTCATTAATAGATTCATAGATAGTAGATAAACATTCTATTTCCGATAAAACATATCCTTTTTGATGATTTTCTTCATCGTGATATATACAACTGTATATATCATAAAATTTTGTGATTCCCTCTATAAAATTATTGGTTGGAAAATTAGCTTGTTCATAAAATTGTTGTAAAGCTGGACTGTTTAAGACGTGACTAATCAAAATTGTTTGACTTTCTAATTTAGGATAATTGTATTTCAATATGTTAAGCGCAAAATATTTCATTTCTAAATAAGATATTTTATCCGACATATGCAGTACTTGAAAGTTCAATTTTTGGGAAATTGATTGCAAACTTTCATCATATGTGGATAAAATCGTACGTTTTGGTCCGATTTGACTTGTCGGCTGCATATATTGTAGCATTACATTTTGAATTGTCTTCGCATCTGTAATTGGGTTATCAAAATTTAAAATGATCCATTCCCATTCATAATATTCCCCTAATTCTTTTACCAATGATTCTAAATACATATTTTTTTTATAATCTTTTAAGTAATCTTGGTTGATTTCTAGTATAAAATTGTGTTGTTTTTTCAACATACTTAACTCAAAATTTTTTAATCCTCTAAGGGTTTTTGTTTTTTCTTCATTGGTTAAATTACTACATAAGTCTAGTTTTCTCCTCCTGAGTTGCTTACATAAATCAGTGGCTAATAATAAATCTATATAAAAAGAAAAATCAAGTTCATGAAATATAGATTCTTTTGGGCTCTGATTCCCATGCGTTTTTATCTGTGCTTGATAGTTCTTTTTAAGCTGTGTCGTTATTTCTTGCATTTTTGTTACTGTAATAATTTTATCCTTGCATTCTTTTTTATATTCAGTTAAACAAACTTCTGGTATTCCTAATATAGGACACGTTAATATTATATTTTCCTTTTGCTCTTTTAATTTATTTACTACTTGGTGTCTAGATTCTAAAAGAATCTCTTGTTTTGTTGTCATTTATTTCTCCTATTCCATGAAAAAAGAAAGACTACTTCCTACTATCCTGTTTCTTTCTTTCTGCTGTATTTAATATTTTTTTTCGAAGACGAAAATTTAACGGCGTAATTTCTACTAATTCATCGCTGTTGATATAGTCCAAATAGCCTTCTAAACTCATTAATCTTGGACGTTTCAATACAACTGTATGATCTTTTCCAGCACTTCTAGTATTGGTTAGATTTTTGCCTTTCACAACATTTACTGCTAAATCGTTGTCATGACTATGTTCTCCAACAATCATACCCTCATAAACTTCAGCGCCTGGTTCTATGAACATAACTCCCCTATCTTCTAATTGCCCTAAAGCATAGGCAGTCGCTTTTCCATTTTCCATAGAAACTAAAACTCCTAGTTTTCTTTCTCCTACTTTTCTACTTACCATTTGTCTATACTCTTTGAAGGTATGGTTTATCATTCCATACCCCTTCGTCATTGTCATAAATTCAGTTGAAAATCCAATTAAACCTCGTGATGGCATTGTATAGACTAATCTTGTTTGACCTTCACTACTTCCCATATGTTCCATAGAACCTTCTCTATTTCCTAAAGCCTCAATTACATTTCCTACATATTCATCTGGAACGTCAATTTGGACATCTTCGTATGGTTCACACTGAATTCCATCAATTTCTTTGACAATTACTTCTGGTTTAGATACTTGTAATTCAAATCCTTCTCTTCTCATATTTTCAATTAAAATAGAAAGATGCAACTCTCCTCTACCAGATACAATAAAAGATTCCGAATCATTTTGTTTAATTTTTAAGGATACATCTCGTTCTGTTTCTTTTAATAATCTTTCTTCAATTTTACGCGCTGTGATAATTTTTCCTTCACGTCCTACAAATGGTGATGTATTGACACCAAACGTCATTTGTAATGTTGGCTCATCAATTCTTAATATAGGAAGTGCTTCTTCTTTACCAATTTCACATACTGTCTCTCCTACACTAATATCAGGAAGTCCTGCAATTGCAACGATATCTCCAGCACTTGCTTCTTCAATTTCAATCCGTTTTAAACCTAAATACCCAAACATTTTTTGTATTCTAAATGATTTGACACTTCCATCTAATCGTACACATGAAACCATTTCATTGACTTTCATTTTCCCTCTTTTTACCACACCAATACCAATTCTACCGACAAAGTCATTATAATCTAATAATGCTGGTTGAAATTGTAATGCACCATCACTTACTTTTGGCGCTGGAATTTCATTAATGATTAAATCTAAAATAGGATCCATTGTTTCTTTTTGACTTGTAACATCTGGCTCCATACTTGAAGTTCCTGCAAGTCCTGATGCATATACTACAGGAAATTCAAGTTGATTTTCATCAGCACCTAACTCAATGAATAAGTCTAATACTTCATCTACTACTTGTGTTGGACGTGCGGTTGGTTTATCGATTTTATTGACAACTAAAATAGGTGTTACGTTGGCTTCTAAAGCCTTTTTTAATACAAATCTTGTCTGTGGCATAGTTCCCTCGTATGCATCAACAACAAGTAATACACCATCAACCATGTTCATAATTCTTTCAACTTCTCCACCAAAATCAGCGTGTCCAGGAGTGTCAAAAATATTGATTCTATATCCCTTATAATCGATAGCAGTTGTTTTAGCAAGAATAGTAATTCCTCTTTCTTTTTCAATGTCATTACTATCCATAACTCTTTCATCTACTTGCTCATTACTTCTAAACGTTCCCGATTTTTTTAATAATTGATCCACTAATGTAGTTTTTCCATGATCCACATGCGCAATAATGGCAATATTTCTTATATTTTTCATATATACACTTCCTCAATAATCTTTGGTATTATAGCACTATCTTTTTTTTTAGTCAAATTCTTCTTTTTTAAACTGTCCAAAAATTTACTATCTAATTGTAAAATAAAAGTACAGGTTGAAGTTTCCATATATAATCATTATGTAAAACAGCGTTTGGGATATGGCTACATAATATTTAATAAACGATTGCAAAAAGAATAAAGCATATTTTGATTTTAGTACAAATATAATGCAGAACATTCCTATAAACAAAGTCTATCTAAGTAGTGAAGAACACTTTTTGCATGCGCTCCATTACAATATTTATTCAATAAAATTTTAGAGGATTAGCAACAAAAACTTATTGTAAGTTGTAAAGCAACTATACATAATCATATTTTTCTTGCTTCTTTTTCCACTTACCTGTTATACTGACTATAAGGGCTGATTGTATGAAAAAAGTATTTTTACTAATTTTAAGTTTATTTATTTTATTTCCAACTCTTATTTTTGCAAAAAATAAACAAGTTTCTGTCTCTTTTTCTAAATGTGTAGACGGAGATACAGCAAAATTTATGTTAAATGATAAAGAAATTACTGTTCGTTTTTTGGCAATTGACACACCTGAGACAAAACATCCTACTAAAGGAGTAGAAGCTTATGGTAAAGAGGCGAGTGCATTTACGTGTAATACAATTAAAAAGGCGACTTCTATTGTATTAGAATATGATGATGGTAGTAGCAAATTTGATAAGTATAATCGCCATCTCGCTTGGGTATTTGTAGACAATGTTTTATTACAAGATGTTTTAATACAAAAAGGTTTTGCAAAAGTAGCTTACTTGTATGGGGATTATACTTATACTGAACAACTACAGAAACAAGAAATAATAGCGAAAGAGCAACAATTAGGTATTTGGAATAATGAAATTCCTAAAAAGGAAAATTATGGGTTTCTTATTTTAATAATTGTATGCATTGCCATTATTTATCTTATCTATCCGAATGGAAGGAAAAAAATAAACAGAAAAATAAAATCACAGTTAAAAAAAGAAATTAAAAAAAGACTAACATAAGATTCTTTTTTATTGTTTTGTAAAATGCAAAAAAGCATGTACTACCCTATATTTTTAACCATTTGGCATACAATAACTTATATAAAATAGCATAAAAATATCCATTATAAAATATGATTTTATTTATCTGCTTGATGATTTCCTAACTTTTGAAGATTTTCTATTGCCAAAAAAAAATTTAATATCTTAAATAATGACTATAAACATTGTTTTTTTTATTTAGTCAACAAGTATTACTATAAATCGTTATAATTTGTCTAAGCACTTTTTCTATAACTGAAAGAATAAAAATTCAAACTTTGTTAAACCTCGATTTGCGCATAAATACAGTATATGATACCCTCTTTCTACGGAAGGAGGAATTATGTGAAGTCAGATATTAGAAAGCAAATACTACAAAAAGGAGAAATTATTCCATTATCCTTTGATTTCATGTTTACATCCATTTTCAATAAAAAAGAAAATATTATTATTTTAGAAAACTTTCTATCCTGTTATTTAGAAATTCCATTAGAAAATATTAGAGGAAAATTAATTTTATCTCCTAGGAATTTAGAACTGGAAAATAAAACAGTTGCAAATAAACAAGTTGATCTAATCTTAGAATTAGAAGAGGAAAAAATTAACATTGAACTATCGAATCGAATCACTGACGGTATTATTAATAGAAATATTATTTTTGCATGCAATATTCATTCTAGGAATTTAAAATATGGTGACAACAGTTATAATAGTATAGGAAAAACAATCCAAATTAATTTAAATCATTATCATATGAATCAAGAATTCAAGGAAACCTACTATTTGAGAAATGAAAAGGGAAAAATTTAGAATTGACTTTTTAGATATGGTAATTGGAAAACAAATCTATTATACTAATAGTGAAAACAAATTAGCAAGATGGTGTAAAGTTTTTACCTCAACAACAAAAGAAGAGTTTGTAAGTGCAATAGGTGATGGATTAAAACAAAATCCCTTCTTCTTAAAATTTAAAATTTGTCCTTGACAAAGGGTACATTTTAATGGATATTGCTAAAAGTTTGTTAAAAGAAACTAATAATCTTTATTTTATTATGAAAGTTACAGGATTAACTAAGGAACAAATTGATGACTTAAAATAGCTTTTTGTTTATGAAAAATCGAAAAGGATTATGTTACTTATTCACATAATCCTTTTAAAAATATTCTTTTAATATATAATCCATCGTAATTTTAATATCATTGAAAACACTAATATTTTCCAATTCCTCTCGTGAAAACCATTTAATATCGCTACTTTCTTCATTCAGTTTTGGTTCGGTATTATGTATTGGAATAGCTGGATAAATCATATCAATAAACGTTTCTCCATTTGATGAGCGGTTTCTTTGTATCCCTAAGGGCCTTATATAATCTTCCTCTCTTGGAAAATGATCGCCTAATATCTTTATTTTAATTCCTGTTTCTTCAAAAGTTTCACGAACAGCTGTTTCTTCTGGAATTTCTCCTTCTTCAATATGACCCCCTGGCTGTATCCACCTATCATAGTCTTTATGTCTAACTAGTAAAATTTTTTTTGTACTAGGGTCTATTACATAAGCTGAAGCACAAAATTCACGTTTAGGAATCATAATATCACCTTACATAGTATAACAAATTGAAAAAAAGAAAGCAAATGGTATTGCTATAATATTTCTCTCCTTTACATATGGTTTCTATTTTATTATCATAAAAATCTCTTTTATAAACTTCTTCCTATATCCTCATAGTAGTACAATTTTTCCTAGTAAAATTATCCATTTATTTCCATAAATTATAATCTTTCCTGTTGTCTCTTTCTCATGGCTTAGTTTATTTTTTTGAATCAATTGTTCTTAATGTCAAATATATTTCCATATATTCTTATAACTCTTACATTCTAGTAAAAAATAGTAAAGGATTTCCTTTTAAATATAAAGTTTTTATGTAAAACTATTTGTATTTTATTCTAATACATTACAGGCGTTTATATCTTCATTTTTTTGATAAATCGTTAATTTTTCTTGAGAATCTAAAGTAGCTAATAAAATATTATTTGTACTTTGATGTCCTTTGATTTTTAGTTCTTGTTTTAACCACTCTTCTGTTTTACCCATATTTTTTAAATTACATTTCATGATTACACTATCAATAATTACATTTGCACATAAACAAGCTTTATTCACTTTTAATTTCATATCTTTTGGCGTAAGTGGCTTATATTCACTTGTAGGTAAAATACTAATTTTACCATTGGCTTCCATAATTGCGAATTCAATTTCATTTAAATCAAAGTACCCTGCAGATCGACACTGCTCTAACAAATCGTTGACATCAATCATTACTTTTTTCATATTCTTTTCTAATATTTTTCCATTTTGAATCATAACGATTGGAGTTCCTATAATCCACCGCCTTAAATGAATGCTTTTCATAGATAGCAAAGAAACTAAATAAGCACTCACTCCAAATACGATTACTGCAATAATCCCATGTACATAAGGAGCATCCATATTGATTGTCATTTCTGCTGCAAAATTTCCAATTGATATCCCAATAACGTAATCAAATAAAGAAAGTTCTGATACCTGCTTTCGTCCTATCAATTTTGTAATTAAAAATAAAGCAATTAACGAAAATAAACTTCTAGGAACAATCATAACTGCATTTATTATTTCTTCCACATTATCACCTAAATTTAGTATGTCATATTATATAAAAAAAATACTATGCAAGTATCTATTTATTTGTTTTTAAATTTTCTTTTATCTTTTTTTTCACACTATTTGTATCAAAGACAACATTGGTCGTTGCCACAAAACTAATTACAATAATTAATAGAATTCCATAAATAATATATCCTAATGTAGCATCTTTTAATACATAAACAATAGAAGCAAATGCAAATAATAAGTCCGTGATATAAATAATAATAACGGTTGCTTTTTGAGATAATTTTCGATTTAATAGTTGATGATGAATGTGAAACCTATCTGCATGAAAGGGACTTTCTCCTTTTAATGTTCTCCTAATAATTGCAAATAAGGTATCTAATATGGGTATTGCCAAGATCAATAAAGGAATAATCAGAGACGTCATGGTGACATTTTTAAAACCTAAAAGTGCAATTACAGCAATGATAAAACCCATGAACATAGAGCCTGAATTCCCTGCAAAAATAGTTGCTGGATTAAAGTTATACACTAAAAAACCTAATGTAGAACCTAGCATAACAAATGCAAGGACAAAATCTAGTCCCCATTTACCTTGTATTGTAGCTATAATTCCAATTGTCAAATAATAAATCGAGCTAATTCCACCTGATAAACCATCTAATCCATCAATTAAATTGATACAATTAATGCACCCTAAAATAAATAATAGTGTCAATGGATAGGATAACCAACTAAACTCAATATATAATCCAAACGCACTGACATCATGAATTAAAATATTTCCATAAAACACAATTACACAAGCTGCGGCCAATTGACCAATAAATTGGGTTTTTGCACTTAACTCTGTAATATCGTCAATGACTCCTACAATCAAAATTAAAAAACTTCCAATTAATATTGCATTCATTGTTGAACTAGAAGTTCCAAATATCATGTAGCCCAATAAAAAACCTAGAAAAATAGCTAATCCACCTAGTTTAGGGATTGGTTTTTTATGAATATGTCTACCCCCAATATGATTGTCAATCGCATTGATTTGGACAGCGATTTTTTTTATATACGGTATTAATACTATAACAAATAAGAAAGGTATTAATATCATCAAAATGATTTTTGATATATTTTCTGAATTCATAGTACCACCTTGTTTCATTATAGCATCTATTTTTTTTTATGTCTATTTTGAGATATTTAAATTTACATGTTTTATACTAACTTAACACCTTAAATTGTTATTATTTAAAATTTTTTCAAAGGATTTTAATCTTTTTTTTACTATGATATTTATGGAAAGGAGGTATTATGTATAATATAGACTATTATTTATCTTTACTAAAAAAGAAAGATTTAAATACCTATTATCATTCTGTACGGGTTGCTCATTATTCTTATCTTATGGGAAAACAACTCAAATATACGAATGAACAATTATCTTTTTTAGTTATTTCAGCTTTATTGCATGATATTGGAAAATTATATATTCCTAATTCTATCTTAAAAAAGCCAAATAAACTGTCAAACCAAGAATTTTTGGAAATTAAAAAACACACCTTATATGTTAGAAAAATTTTAAAAAACTGGGATTCTAGATTGTTAAATGTTATTGCCACTCATCATGAAAGACTAGATGGTAGTGGATATCCTTATCATAGATCAGGATATTCTATTCCTTACTATTCTCAGATTTTAGCAGTTACAGATTCTTTTGATGCAATGACATCTAATCGAAACTACAATCAAATAAAATCTTACTATGAAGCAATTTATGATTTATGGAATTGTAGTACACAAGGTCATAATTTATATAATTATAATCTTGTATCATTATTGAATCAAGTATTGTGTACTGATAATCAACAGAAAATAAAACATTACAGTGCGTAATGTTTTTGTCATTCAGAAATTCAAATTTACAATTTTTTAAATTTTTATTGTACTTTTTTATGTATTGTATTTCTATTACATTAAATATTTACTCATGTTTATTTATCTAATAATCTTAGATTTTTAAGTAAAATACCTGTTCCTTCTGCTACACATGTAAGTGGACTCTCAGCTATAATAATTGGTACTTTTAGTTCCTTACTTAACAATTGATCAAAACCTTTAATTAAAGCACCTCCACCTGTTATTACAATTCCTTTATTAATAATATCAGCTGCTAGTTCAGGTGGTGTTTGTTCTAATACACTTTTTGCAGTATGTACGATTGCTAATGCATTTTCTTTTAATGCTTCTTCTATTTCTTCACTACTTAAAGTAATAGTATGTGGCAATCCTGTGACTAAATCTCTACCTCTTACTTCCATTTTTTCTTTCGTACAATCAGGATATACATTTCCTATCGTTAACTTAATCTCTTCTGCGGTGCAATCTCCTATTAGCAATTTGTATTTATTTTTTATATACTTTACAATTGCATTATCAAATGTGTTTCCCGCTATTTTAATAGATGTGCTATTGACAATATCTCCTAAAGATAAAACAGCAATATCTGTTGTACCTCCACCAATATCAATGACCATATTTCCGCTTGGCTTTGATATATCCAATCCTGCTCCAATCGCTGCGACTTTTGGTTCTTCTTGTAGATATACTTTTCTAGCACCTGTTCGTTCTGCTGCTTCTTTGATGGCATTTTTTTCAACTTGTGTAATATTAGATGGACAACAGATTAAAATACGGGGACGTGAAAGCATACTTTTTCCATTGACTTCACGAATAAAATGATTTAGCATAATTTCTGTTGCATCAAAGTCAGCAATAACTCCATCTTTTAAAGGTTTGATAGCATGTACTTTCCCAGGTGTTCTTCCTAACATTCCTCTTGCTTCTTGTCCAACTGCAAGTGGCTTTCTTGTTTCACTATCCAAAGCTACAACACTTGGTTCATTTAATACAACACCTTGCCCTTTTATGTAAATGAGTACATTTGCTGTTCCTAAATCTATTCCAATATCTTTTGCAAACATAACAACAACCTCTTTTCTATTTATAGTTCCATTTCTAAATATTTTTTCTTAGTAGATTCTCCACCTCTTATATGGCGAATGTCGGTATGATATTTCAATATTTCTTTTACTTGTTTATATTTATTTTTATCGATTTGACATAATCTCTCATGTAAATCTTTATGTACAGTACTCTTTGATATAGAAAAATGCACTGCGATTTCTCTTATAGTATGCCCGGTTTTTAAAATAAATTCCGTTTCTTTTAAAACTCTTTCTGTAATATGGTTCATAAATTCCCCCTAATTCATTTTATTTGTCTTTATTTTTTTTATACATGAAAATAAATTAGGTTATTTTTAATAATTGTATAAATAACACAAAACTATTTTGACTTTGTTTTTATTAGATATTATAATACATTTCACACAAAGGGAAATTCTTATGGATTTTGAAAAATTAAAACAAATGGGTGAACTGATACAAATAGATTTAAAACAATTAGAAGATAAAAAAGGTAAACTAGCGAAAATTATAAGAAGAATACAAGCAGAGATATATTGCTATTCCATTTACAATTCTAAATTGAGAAAGGATGTTCATATTTATAAAAAACTTCTTTCTTTGACTGCTCAATTTATTCCAAAAATTGCGCTACAAATAATTCTTTTAGTTATTCACAAATCATTGAAAATTTAATATTTGGTGGATATTTTTCTAGTGATACGCTATTAATTCCTTATGCAAGAAAAGATAACACGGATAGTCTTGATTTAGATAGTTTTAAAGGAATTGATGTTGTACGAAGAGAAGGTGCATGCAAACACTTTTCTATACTACATCATGATATATTTTGTTAATTGCATTTTTCTGGAAATCCATATTATTGTTATAGTTTTTATGACAATGAAATTTGGAAGCCCCCTATTGATAATGAGTATGATTTTTTTACGGCATACCATGCCGCTAATTTAATAGGGTATAATGGTCAATACTACGTCCATGATGTTTATAATAAAGAGTTTTTTACTTTGCAAATTCATTCACCGCTCAACAATATAAAGGTAATTCTAATACATCATTTTTATTTTTTAGTCCAGTTGTAAACAAAATGTTTAGTACGAAATCGTATTTACAAACTTTAGAACAAATCTTATATTTTAAGAAAAATAGTCTAATGTTACATATAAATAACAATGAATTAGATGATATTATTAGTGAAACGAAGCATCAATTCTATAATAGTACTGAGTTATTAAATGACTTTAGAAAAGATGTTAGCCCTTATGTGAAAAAAATAAATGGAAATACACATGAATAGAAAAATCGATAGTTTCATTATCGATTTTTTTATATCTCTTTGACAAGTTTATCAAAATATTGTTCAGGATTTACAGTTGTACCTTTGATAATGAGTTCAAAGTATAAATGATTGCCTAATTCAGTTGAAATATTTGCTGTACCACTTTTCCCAATGACATCCCCCTGTTTTACCGCTGCATCCTTAGCAACCGCCACTTCTGATAAACTCTGATATACACTAATCACATCATTACTATGTTTAATTTCAACAATTTTACCTAGCAACTTATCTTCTTTGACATCGACAACTGTTCCATCTAACACTGATTTTACTTCAAAATTATCCTTTCCTCCATAAGCCACTCCGCTACTTTGCATATACGTATCTTCATGGAAAATTAAAGAATTTTTTTGTGATTCTTCATCAGCTTGATAATCATAGTAACTTTTAACCATCTTGATTTCAGCATCACTATAAGGTCTTAAAATTTTTACATCATCAGCAACAACAGGAACAGTATCATCAAATATTGTCTTTGATACATAAGTAGGTTCATCTTCCTTAAAATTATTTTTTCCAATTGAACTTTCTATTAAATAGACAGTTCCAATTAAAGCGATAACTCCTAAACTGTATACACCATAAATGACTGATTTTTTAATTCTTCTATTTGTCATAATTTCACCTCTACTATCATTGTGGGCAAAATTATTTTTTTTATACTTTTATTTTTAAATTTTTGAAATTTCAACACCCTGATAATAATGTTTTAAAATTTGCTCATAAGTATATCCTTTTTTCGCCATTGCTTGTGCACCATATTGACTCATACCAACACCATGACCAAAGCCTTTGTTTTGTATTTTGACATTGCTACCAATTTGTTCAAACGAAAAAAACGTAGACCTTAATTTTAATTTTGAAGATACATCACTTGCTTTAAATAGCGTTCCATTAATAGATAATTCTTTTACCCTTCCTGTACTCGTTGTTTTGGTAAATTCGATTTGTAATACCTCTTGGTAGGGTAAATTTAGTTTGGTATAAAAATCGGATAAACTATATTCGGAAGTTGTTTCAAAAACAGGAGATACTTCTGCATCCCAACTAGAGTCCACACTTCTTAAATAAGGTAATGCTTGGACGAAGACTTCTTCGACATTTTCCGTTTTTCCAGTACTTGTGGAAAAGAAAAATGCTTCAACGATTTGGTTATCATAAGTTAGATATTCCCCTTTTGTTTCATTAATTGCTGTTTTAATTTTGCTTATTTTGTCTTCAAATTCATCTTTCCATCTCTCTTTAAGAGTCGTCTCATCAATATATACTTGATTCGATACTGTGTCAACAACGTCAAATTCTTGATTTTGATTTTGTTCAATTTTTTTCATGACGTAACTTCTAGCAGCAACTGCTTGGGCCTTTAACGCTTCTAATTCAAAATTAACTGGCATTTCTCCTGCTAAAACACCTGTTACGTATTCTTCAAAGGGCACTTTTTCAATATTGCCAGTCGCTTCTCTCTTGACACGTACCATTTTATTGGACATAAACTTAAAATTTGTAATTTCGTCTTTGATACATAAACTTACAATGACATAAGGAATTATTAAAATCATAATGGAAGCAAGAATGATTTTTTTCAAAATAAATTCACCTCTTTGCTTTATTGTATTCATTTTTTTCTATATTATAATCTCTAGTTTTTTGGAACATTGTCGAAAGAAAAAAAAACGTATAAAACGTTTTCAATAAATTGTATTTAATACTAGTAATTTTTTTATTCCTTATATTTACAATTCTCCTTGTTCTAACATTTTTTGTAGATGCCTTGCAACCCCATCTTCTTGATTTGTATATTCTGTCATTTCTTTTACATCTAAATCCATACTAGCATTTTTCATTGCAATTCCTCTATCAACAATTGAAAGCATTTCATAATCATTTGCAGCATCACCAAATGCTACTGTATGGGAAATAGGTACGTTTAAATAATGTACCATTTTTAATACGCCTATTGCTTTTGAATACTTTTTTGAAACAAGGAGTGAATAATAGCCATTATTTTTTTTCTCAAGTAACATACCAATTATTTTATTTTTTGCCAATTTATCATAAATTTCTTTTAACGATTTCCTATCTTTTGAAAAAAACAAAATGCGATTGATACATTCATGTTTTTGATAAAGTTGATTCCAATCTATTGCTATTAATCCCTGATTTATATTATAGAATTCGGTTTTTTGATACGAATTATCAATCTCTCTTTGAGCAATTGAATTTCGATTGTCTTTATACATATTCGTTTCTGTAATCACCTAAAAAGCCGTTTCTATTTTTTGTGATTCTTTTATTAAATCAAATACTATCTTCAAATTAAGACTATTCTGATAAATGATTTTATCTTCTTTTATATCTTTTATCATTGTTCCATCAGTTGAAATTAAATAACGAATAATTGGATATTTTGTATTAATTCTTGTGTTTGCAATATATTCCATAGAAACATTACTTCTACCTGAAATCAAAATAATTTCTATTTCCTTTTGAACTAATTGGTATAATATATTCCTAGTCATTTCTGTAATGTTTTTCTCTGAATTTAGTAAAGTTCCATCCATATCTAAGAATATTACTTTTTTTGATTTTTTCATTTCACACCTACTTTGTTTTTCTAATTACATCGTATGATAAATATTATGTTACAACGATACTCTTATATTTATAAGATTTAATATGGAACAAGAAAATCAACAGTATTAGAGCATTTAGCATCGTATTATTACTTTTTGTATTTATTATTTGTAACATTTGGTTTGATAATTTTTTAAATAAACTTTGAATTTAAAAAGAAATCATAGAAAAAATTGACTACTAAGTACGATAGACTGATACTAAATATAAGATAAAATAATATCACTTGATAATTTCTATCTTTTTTGAAAAATTTTTCTATGTTAAGACTTTCTAATGACCAAATAATGAGTGGTACAGTAACTAAGTATAATATGGTTTTAACATTCATTTATCACCATATGTATCTATCATTTGATTTCTTTTTATATATCTATCTACTCCAGAAAAATCAGTTGTTAAGAAGATGTCTATCATTTGTTTGATTTCGTCAAATTCTTTTTTAGCACTTAAGGCTATTACATTCCCATTGTTGTGCAAACGCGATGATAGTGCTTCATCTACATTATCTACTTTTGCACATCTTACTCCATGCACTTTATTACATGCAATACTCATACCAATACCCGTTGTACATATTAGTATTCCCTTTTCTATTTCATTGTTTACAACAGCTTCTCCTACTAAAAAGGCATATTTTGGATGATCTGCTAGTTCTATGCTATTTGTTCCAAAGTCTATGATTTCATATTTATCTTTTAAATATTCTTTGAGTTTTTCTTTGACTATATATCCTCCATGATCTGCTCCAATTCCTATTCTCATTTATGATTCCTCCATTTCTTTAGTTTTTTATAGATGTTAAACATCCCTGTATATAGAATATAATATGGCCGATTTATAATGTATGTAAATTCTCCTATTAATTCTACAACATCTGCATGAAATCCTCTTTTGAAATTAAATAGACCATACATTGGTGATTCTTCATTAAATTCTCCTGTAATTCCATAAAAATTAAATTTTTGGAAATTATTCTGAATTGCATATTTAATCATTTCAAAGTTTAAAAAATATTGCCCATTCAAATGCATAAATTCACGGTAGGAAGCCCCAAATAGAGATAGTACTTGAGTTCCAAACATCATGAATAATCCTCCTGCTACTGTAATCACTTCTCCGTGTTCTTTTTGGATGTTTTTTATATCTTCAGTTTTTTTATTCACTGCATCTAATTGACTTTGAAGTTCTTTTTTGAATCCTTCTTTTTTGGCTTTAGCTAATTTTTCTTCTGTTGTTTTATATTGCATTTCCAATTGTTCTATATATTCTCTCGTGTTTAATTCCACTAACATAATTTTAATTAAGTCATCTTTATAGAATGATTGATACATATTCTCATAATAAGAGAGGGATCTATCAATAAAACCTCTTCGTTCTCCTGTATGCTCCATTAAATGTTTAAATTCGCTTAGTCTTGTTTTATCGATTTCAATTAATTTTAATCCATGTTTATAGGCATTCAAAATTCCATTTCTTGTGGTTGGACGCATTTGTTTTAATATTTCTTCTTTTGTTTTGTTTGCAATATCTAATACAGCTATCCATCTAGGTTCTAAGTCTTTTCCATAATGAATGGTAAAACCATTATGCTGGTATCCTATTTTTTTTAGATAGTCTACTAATTTTTGATTATTTTTCCCAGATCCTTTGATATCCCCGTTTGGATCTCTTTCTTGATAAATGACAGGAGGATTGATTTTGAAAAAAATTCCCTTATTCTTTTTTATGTATTGGATTATTTTTTCGGTAAAATTTGTAATTTCTTCTAAATTTGTATAATCGACTAAAAAGCCTCGTGGTGCATAAAACATATCTTTATACAAGATTGGTATTCTCTTACTTAACAATAAAGAGGCACATTTTACTTTTCCATTTTCTTTGATTCCTACTAAATGTTTTTTCCATCCTGTTGTTTCTTTCAAATTTCCCCAATAGGAAGATTGGAAAAATGTATTATTGGGATGTATTTTAGAAAACTCATTAAATTCTTGTTCGTTCAATTCTTCTAACATAGTATCACCTTACTTTTAGTATTATACTTTAATATGAGTTTTATTTCAACTTTGAAATATATAATTGAATTTTGTCTTTCATAAAATTACCTTATATATTTTTATTGTTTCTAAATAAATTTTACTGTATTCGTTTTATTTTTACATCTATATTTTATTGCCGATAAAAATAAACACTCACTTAGCGAATGCTTATCTTCTTTTTTATTATGAATTTATACTATTTTTTGCAAAATATTTTTTTCTGTTCTTTATATTGCTCAATAAATGGTTCAATTAATGCCTCATAATCATCCCAATTACAATAATTATTAAACCTTGCATTACATATTTTCCAATTTTCAATATAATTTATAAATGAACAAATATATTCACTAAAATGTGGGTCTGTAATATTTATAAATAACTCATTTTTATTATAGTCTTCTCCTCCATTTATGGAACAATTTACATAATCCATAAAATCAGGTCTTATGTCATGGCGTGACCAATTCATTCCAAATAAATTGCCTTCGTAAGGTCTTAACACTACACTACAATTTGCTAATATAACATATTTTGAATCAATGGAGCTATATTCATGTTTCAAAATATCCAGTAACTCGTATTTTTCTACCATTAAAATATCTCTTAAGCACATCACATAATGGTTTGTTTGAAAACGTGAGTTAGGAAAGATATAAAATTCATAAAAATATTTTTTATTCTCCATTTTACTTGCTAATTTGCATATTAATTCAAATAAACGATCTGTTTCATATATTTCACATAATTTAATATTTTTCTTTTGATACAATTTTTTTAATTCAGAATATTCAATTAAATAATTCTTTTTCTCCATCTTCATCATTCTTTCTTTATTTAAAAATATTATAATACTTTCTTAACATAATATAGAAATGTACTGCATACTTTGTTAATATTATTTTATAATTAATTATATGTATTAAACTTTTAGCCTAATTTATATATTTTTTGAGAATTATCTTGATAATCCCTTAATTTATCTATTAATTCCTCTATTGGATTTTTTGCATTGTGAACGATATGTGTTTCATCTGTAATTGTTCCTATTTGAAATTCAATATGAAAATAATTGCTATTGGATTGTATTTTAATATTGTGAAATTCACTTGGAAATACTTCAGATACCAAACTATACAATGATTTAGGTAAACACAAACTTAAATTTTCAATATTTGGATGTAATGCTAGATTGAAATCTATAGATTCTTCATATCCAGCAGAAATAATAGAAAGTTTTTTTGTATTTACTAGGGCTAAAGCTTCGATTGCTTCTTTTCTTAATTCTATATATCATCTATATAAGACCATTGTTGTACATTCAATCCTCTCATACAAATATCATTTTCAATTAGCATATGTGCAAAAAAATTGATATCTATAAATGTGTCCATGCTTGTTTTTTATGCCTTCATGTTTGTTTGTACAGTTTACTATAGTATTACTACAATCACAATTTTGTATAAAAGAAACTTCAGTAAGTAAAGCTGTATTTATAAAACTTATAGAATCATATTTCTGTGTAAAAGAAGAACAATAAAATGTTTCTCTATAATAAGCGAGTATTATATTTTTCATATTTGAAATATTTAACCTTGAAAAATCAATCTCATCCCCTAAATTGCCTAATAAAAGATTTTTTACATTTCGACATATAATTAATTGATTTAATTTATAGTAAAATTCATTTGATAATTCACATTTTGAGTATTTTCTTGGTCCTCTACAGCAATTGTTAAAATTCCTTCTTCCTTGTTCTTTTATTATACTTAATTTTCTGTTCTTGTCAAATAAAAAGACAACTATGCTGCCTTATCTTGATTAAATCCATATTTACGATTGAATTTTTCTACACGACCAGTCTTTGCAACTGCTCCTTGTACTCCTGTATAAAAAGGATGACATTTATCACATGTCTCAATATGTAATTCTTCTTTATTAGATTTTACAGTAAATGTATTTCCACATGAACAAGTAACTAATGTGTCCCTATACTCTGGATGAATTCCCTTTTTCATATTCTGTCTCCTTCCGCCATGATGAAAGTTCATCATAGAAATTTTAATTCTTTTATAGTATAACAACGAAATCATAAAATTGCAAGTATTTTTTAACGAAATATTTCTGTATCAATTACATTTTGTATTCTTTCATAAATAGATTGATATTCCTCTCTATCTGGAAGCCGATTTTCCATTGTATTTTCTTTCATAATATCTCTTATATCAATTATATGTATTTGATACACTTTGCTTAAATCCTCTAGTTTATCATTCATATATTCAAAAATTTCATCGTATCGTTCTTGATAAGAATTATAGTAATTTAACATCACAATATCTTCTTTACAATAAGCACGCATAATTACAAATAAATTTTCTAAATCTACTAATATTTGATCCATATATTCATAACATTCTCTTGGAGATGCAGTTGTAATTTTATAATAAATATCATTTGATCCTATTGATAAAGTAACTAAATCTGCTTTAATTAATGCATTTTTTAAAGCAATATTTGTCCCATTACTATATACTTTTCGATTATCCTCTATTGCGCGAATCAAATCAGTTGTTCTAAAATCTTCTTCACTGAATTCGGATACATATTTTTCTAATTTTCCCTTAGATTTCAAATAATCTTGAATCCATCCGCCATAATTGCTATCCTCTAATGCTATTTCATCACCTAAATTTAAGTAATATATTTTTCTATCTAAGGTTGTCAAATAAATGACAAAAACTGTTAAAAAGATAAATGCTAAAAAAAGAATTGTTTTCCATTTCATAAAATGCCTCCAAAAAAGTAGATTAACATCTACTTTATTATATTTCTTCTAATTCAATTTTAGCACCAACAGCTTCTAATTTTTCTATAATATTTTCATATCCTCTTAATACATGTTCAATGGATGAAATTGTTGTGGTCCCTTCAGCAACTAATCCTGCTAAAACCATACAAGCACCTGCTCTTAAATCAGTCGCTTCTACTTCCTCCCCTTTTAATATAGTTGGCCCATTTATTTTTATTTTTTGATGTTCTATTTGAATATTCGCTCCCATTTTATTTAAATAGTTTACATTTTGAAAACGATTTTCGTAAAGGGTTTCTTCTAATATAGATTTACCAATGCATTGTGTTAACAAAACTGTTATAGGTTGTTGCAGGTCTGTTGCAAATCCTGGATACCCTAGTGTTTTAATATTTACTGGCTTTTTCTTTTCTATTGTAGATATTGTAATAAAATCTGGCCCTATGTTCAATGGATATCCAACTTCTTTTAACTTATTGGTTAATGATTCAATATGTTCAGGAATCATATTTTTAATGGTCAAGTTTTTTCCTGTTAAAGCACCTGCAATTAGGTACGTTCCTGCTTCAATACGATCTGGTATTACCTCTGTAAAACACCCGTTTAATTTTTTGACTCCCTTTATTATTATAGAACTTGTCCCTGCACCTGTAATTTTTGCTCCCATATTGTTTAAAAAAGTTGCTACACTTACAATTTCTGGTTCCTTCGCTGCATTTTCTATTGTTGTAATTCCTTCTGCTTTCACTGCTACTAACATTGCATTAATTGTGGCACCAACGCTTGGCATATCTAAATAAATATTTCCACCTTTTAAATGTTCTGCAACAATTGTAAATTTATTGTTATTTTCATCTATTTTTGCTCCTAAAGCTTCAAATGCTTTTAGTGTTTGATCAATTGGTCTTGCACCTATCGAACATCCTCCTGGAAAGTACATTTCCACTTTTTTATATTTTCCTAGGAGTGCTGCCATAAAGTAATATGATGCACGTAGTTTTTTTGATATAGATTCTGGTATTTCCTTATTCTCTATTTCTGATGCATCTATTTCCATATAGTCTTCTTTTCTTGATACTTTAGCTCCCAAATAGTTCAATATTTCATTTAATGCATCTATATCTGATATATTAGGGATATTGTGAATTCTGACTATTTCATCAGATAAGATGGAAGCAGGCACTAAGGCAACTGCACTATTTTTTGCTCCACTAATTGGGATTTCTCCACTTAATATATGTCCGCCTTCTATTTTGATTCGTTTCATGTTATCACCTACCATAATTTATGAAATGTACAGTATTTGTGTTACTGCCTAAAATCCTTTTTATCATTATAATGTGTTTTTAATAAAAAGGCAATCTCTAACGTTTTGGGTTGCTTATTTTACCCAAAATTAAAAAAAGAAGTATTTTAGATGTTTTAAATCGTGGAATACTATCTATTTTTGCACATTTTTACAACTTTTTCAAGAAATTTTTGTAAACGTATAAATTTTATATGTAGAGTTATAATTGATGTGGCACCTTGAGAGTATACAAAACGCGATAGATACCTTAAAATGTTAATTAACACAAATACATTTAAGAAAGGATCTAATCGCTATGACTAGTATATCACATTCTCAAAAATATTTACCACACGATTTAAACACTAAATTTTATGCTGTTAAATTAGATAGATAAGGTTACTCTATATCTTTTGTGCGTAGGAGATATAAAATTTCTAAACGTTCCCTTATGAGATGGAACAAGAAATTTGATGGTACGAAAGAATCTCTTATCGATAAGTCCCATCGCCCTCTTTCTCCTCATCCCAATGCCCATACTGAACAAGAATTGAAATGGATTGAAAATTACTTAAGAAGAAACCCTCATATTTCTATGTGTGAACTGTATGGTAAACTACGAGTGGAAAAAGGCTACTCCAGAAATGCTTCTTCTCTTTTTAGAGTTCTTCGTAAAATGGGGATTTATGTGAATAAAGAAAAGAAAGAACGATATACTCCAAAAAAGTATGATACACCTTCCAACATTGGTATTAAATGGCAAATGGATGTGAAATATGTACCTAAATATTGTTATTCTGGCAACGATGGGCAAAAGTTCTATCAATACACTATCATTGATGAAGCTTCTCGTGAAAGATTTATTTATCCTTACCAAGAACAATCTTCTTATTCCACCATCGATTTTGTTAAAAGAGCCATTGTTTATTTCGGTTATCAACCTAAAATCATTCAAACAGACAATGGACAAGAATTTACTTATACGATGAAAACAGATAGAACTCATCCTCTCGATACCTTATTAAATCAATTAAATATTACTCACCAATTAATAAGACCACGTACTCCTAGACATAATGGTAAAGTAGAAAGGAGTCATAGAAATGACCAAAACAGATTTTACAATTTCTTATCTTTCTATTCTTATGATGATTTAAAGAAACAAACAAAATCTTATCTTAAAAGAAGTAATAACATTCCAATGCAGGTTTTAGGTTGGCTATCTCCATTAGAAATGAGAAATCAAATTAAAAACAATATGATAAATAATTAACAGTTTCATTCTATCATATTGCTTTTCTATTTTTCACTTTTTAGGTGTCACATCATTGACAACTACACATTTTTAAAAGCATATAAATTTATCTTTTATCAATTATTTAAAGTAAATATAGAATTCCTATTAAAATTAAAGCCATTCCTCCTATTCTTGTAGAAATTCTTCCTATCATATCATTTATTTTTTTACCAAGATACAATCCTATATAAGTAAATAGAAAACTTGAAATGGAAAAAATCAATGAGCATATCAAAGGTTTACTATATATTGCACGTAGTCCTAATCCTACCGAGAAACTATCAATGCTAACAGCCAAACCAAATATTAAAAGTTCACTAAATTTCATAAGACTTACTTCTCTTGTTTGCTTAAATGATTCTACAATCATTTGAATTCCTATAACTAGTAAAACAAGGAAAACAACAATATCAGGACTGATTGGTAAAAAGGAAACAATTTTGTTTCCTATCCACATTCCAATTAATGGCATAAGAAAATGATATATTCCTACGATAATAGCAAGAAGTTTCATCTCTTTTGCTTCCATATTTAGTGTTCCATAGGCAAGAGAAAGAGAAAAGGCATCCATACTTAAACTTACTGCAATAATTATAACCATCACAATTGACATAAAAAAACCTCCTAAAGTATTTTACTTATGAGGCGATTTCTTTATGATTTTTTTATAAATATTTATTAATTAATTCTGATAAGAAAAATTTATATTCGACATCTTCTTCACTTTCGTCTGCCTCTAATAGGCACAGTGGAGGGAATAACACACACCACCAATTATCTCCTTCTCCTTTTCCTAAAGTTACCACTAACGATTCATAATATCCTGCATCATAAATGACCCCTTTATAATTTTTTTCTGGAAAATAGTTTCTTCCAAATGATAATTGGTATCCTAGTTTATAGTTTTCCGCATCTAATATGTTTTCTATATTTTGTTTGATGGTATCTAATTCATTTCCAATTTTTTCTCTTGCGTCATCAATTCCTTTCGTATCCTTTAGTAAAAAATAAAGTTCAGATTGTAATTGATCTCTTACTTTTAATTTGATTGATTGATCTTCTAATTCATTGCTATTAGGAATTACACGAAATCTTATCGCTTCATCTGGAATGATACTTGCAGATGTTTCACTTCCTATCATTATACTATAGATAAATAAAATAGTAACTGCAATTATTATTTTTTTCATTTTTCCACCTCTATTTTGTATTGTACAAAAAATAGAGATTTATACATCTTATTTAAATTTTTTAATTTGTTTTAAGAAGTCTTGCACTTTTTCCATTATCCATACTTAAAGAATTTGCTTGCAAATACCAACTCCATAATCCTGCCCCCAGATCATTATTCCAACAACCACCAACAACAGAGATGTAACTTCCAGCTTGGGACTGGAAATAATCACTCATATGTGTATATTTTGTTCCATTTGATTCGATTGGCAAAGCTACAATGGAATGTTTGATATCATACCCTAATTTAGAAATATAGTTTAAGTTAGAACTAGTATACGTATATCCCACTGGTTGATAACATCCATCATATTTATTTATTTCATACTCCTTTTTATCATAACAAATATAGGTTTGATAGTCTTTGACATTAATTCCATCTATAAATTGCCATACATTCCCAAAGATATCTTCAATTCCCCTATAAATGACAGATGTATTATTTGTTCCATCAACACTTCCAGATTTCATTCCTAAAATATCACATCCTCCACTTTGAATGGAACTTGTATGTGCTGCATTTGTATGCCCAGGGCCCAATATATATTGAACATTGTAATCTGCATATTCTACTAAATAGAGTAATTGTAAGATGAAGTAATGATAATCTAATTGACCAAATTCTTCGCCTAAGTTTCTTGCGTAGTTTCTAAAATCTGTAATGGTCGTGTTTGTTAAAGGTACTGCTCCACTCTTACTATGGACTCTTGTCGCATCCCCTGACATTGTATATCTTCCCACACTAAATTCTTCGCTTTTGGTATATCCTTCGATTGCTTCTTTAGAAATATAAATATATTCATACGTATCATCTTGATATCTTTTATAATAAAATTCAGGTATTTTCGTTAATACTTCTACATTTCCTGTTGGTGCAAATGTAAAGTTTTCTTCCCCATAGTACGCTATGATTTTCTTGGTATCTGTATCATAATTATAAGTTACAATATCACTCCATGGGTAAATTGAATCAAAATCATTTTTTACAGGACTTGTCCCTACTTGGGCGTTTGCTTCTAGTTCAACAGATGATCCTATTCTTGCCCATGTCGATGAAATTGCATCTAATCTTCTTCTTACTCCATATTCATTATGGGTATCTTTCTTCTGTGCATATAAGTCATTTAATGCTTCTTCCACGCTTTTGACTTTCCAATTCTTGTCAGATGGTGAATAGGATACCTCGCTTGCTACATATTGATCCGCTGCATAGACTGCTATACTACAACAACAGATTCCTACTACTACTCCCATTATAAACTTTATATTTCTTTTTATTCTTTCTCTCATTTTATAACACTCCTACTCCTATTATGTATTTATTTTTTATTCTTTATTCCATCGTATATTATTAGTATACCATATTTTTTCTCTTTTCAATTATTAAAAGAGGGGTATCCCCCCCCCCGTTTGCAATTAGCATATTTTAACTGTTATTTTTTTTACAAACTATTCTATGATTTCTTTGTAATTCCCTGATATATTAAGAATACAGATAGACGTATTTTTCTATCTGTATTCATTTTAGCATTTTATTGTTTATTTATCAACTACTTTTGAAATCAAAACAGGATAAAATTATAAATTGAAGGAATAAAATGCGATTAAGCCATATAAATAA